>JAPLOT010000347.1 GCA_026400595.1 Alphaproteobacteria bacterium
ATAAAACCATCCTTCCCGGTCGATAGTAGATTTTGCAGTGAGTCCGTACACCTTTGACGAGAGTTTATGAAGAGCGCGTTGCTTTCCTGGTAGGGGTGATAAAAGGCTGTTTCTGCCAACGCGCCTAGGAGCCTGTCCGACTAATTGACCGACTGGAGCGGGGCTTTCTTCTTGTTCCCGACCCTCAGTTCTGACCTCAGGTTTCCGGCTCCCCGTCGGAACTTGTGGCCACCCGTTCGCTACAAGGTCTCAACCTGCTTACGGGTCGGAAAGGCCTCCCGAGAAACCGCGACGATGATCCCGGCCGCGGCCTTACGCCGCCCTCGCACACCGAGCGGCAAACAGTTTCAGCAGATTGTGGGACAGGCAAACCAATGACCACTCGCCACGCATCTTCGTCAGACTCCGCAAGGAGAATTGAACGAACCCGCGGGCCCGCTTGATTTGACCAAACACCGGCTCCACGATGCACTTGCGTCGGGAATACCTCTGACGCCCCTTCTTCGTCCGAAGCTTGCGGGCCATCTTCTCCTTGACCGTCAAGTCCTTCGCCCTCCGACCCCGAGGGCATTTCGCCACGCGATCCGCATGCTTGAGCCGCTCCGTCGCAAGGTAGGCATCGATTCCTTGACTCTCGGCGTATTGGACATTGTCCTCGCTGTAGTACCCGCTATCCGCCGAGGCCCGCTGGATCTTGTGCTCCGGCCCCACATTCTCCTGAGCCTGCGTCAGCATCGGGGCAAATTGTTGCTTGTCATTGGGTTGGTCCGTGACATCGCAGGCAACAATGATCTGCTGATGACCGTCCACGGCGGCCTGGGCATTGCCGCATTGGTCCCAGCCCTTATTGGAAGCCTTCATGATCTTCGATTCCGGATCCGTGAAGTTGTATTGCTTCTTCTCGGGGGGAACTTCCGAAACCTCCTGGGCCCGACCACCGCTCTTGGCAGGGGCGTCCTTGCGCTCCTCGCCGAGTGCTTCTTGTTCCCGGCGGGTCTGCTCGGCCATAGCCTTCGCCTGGGCCTCCAACGCTTGTTTGGCCTTGCGAATCCGTTGCAGCCGACTCTCGCGACGCGCCAATTCCTCGGGCAATTCCTCCCCGCGACGGTCTCGACCCTGATCCCGATCTTCCTGTTCATCCGCCGCTTCGGCCTGGGCCAGAAGCTCCCGGATCTCCCCTTGCAGACGCTTCTCTTCCTCTTTCATGCGACCATAGCTCATCGCCTTGTGACGCGAGGCGTTGGCCTTGATCTTCGTCCCATCCAACGCGATATGGCCGAGCCTCACCAGACCGGCCTCTTGGCAGAGCCGCAGAACCTGCAAGAACAAATCCGACAACTCCTTCAAGTGCAGCTTGCGAAAGTCGCTGATCGTACGAAAGTCCGGGATATCGTCCCCGACGATCACGCGAAACGTCAGCCGCTCTTCGCAGGCCTGCATGATCTTGCGGCTGCTGAAGAGGCCCCGGCAGTAGGCATAGAACAGCAACGCCACCATCATCCGAGGATGGTACGGCGGATACCCACGCTCCTCGGCTTCATACTTCTGCGTGATGGCTGACAGGTCCATCTCGTTGACCGTGTCCAGAAGAAAGTATACCAGATCGCCCTGCGGCAGCCAGTCCTGTGGACACGGCGGAAGCAGCCATTGTTGATTGGGATTCCAGAGTCGATAGGTCTTGCTCATTCATGAGCCTCCGAAAATGCGTCGCCCATCAGGTGCGGTAGATCGCATTGTAACACCAGCTCTCCCTCATGCAACGATTACTCGGACAGGCTCCTAGATGCGCCAATTGGCCTTCCTGCTGGGGGCGGCGGCCAACCGCGACTGGGGGGAACGTGGCCTTGAGGCCGCGATGACCAAGCAATTGGCGTTACTCAAGTTCGGCGTGCATTTGTCTTC
>JAPLOT010000147.1 GCA_026400595.1 Alphaproteobacteria bacterium
ATCGGCGCCATCGCAGGGCGTAGCGTCGGCGCCCATTTCCGTCCGCGCCGGCTTTCGCCGCTGCATGACTGGCATGTGGCGAATGGCGCCACCTTCATCGAGGCGGGTCCCTGGATGCGCGCCTGGTCCTATGCGTGGGCCGGAGAGTCGCCCGAGACCGCCTATGTCAAGGAGATGGAACTGGTCCGCAAGGGCGTCGGCCTCGCCGATGTCTCGACGCTGGGCAAGATCGACGTGCAGGGACCGGATGCGGCGGAGTTCCTCAACCGCATCTTTGTCAACGGCTTCGCCAAGCTGCCGGTGGGCAAGGTGCGTTATGGCGTGATGCTCAACGACGACGGCGTGGTGCTGGACGACGGCACCACGGCGCGCATCTCCGAGACCCAATTCTACATGACGACGACCACGGCTCAGGCCGGGGAGGTCATGTCCTGGCTCGAATATCTGCTGCAGTGCCACTGGACCGATCTCAATGTCCAGGTGGCCTCGCTCACAGACCAATGGGCGGGCATGGCGGTGTCCGGGCCGCAGGCGCGCGCAGCACTTGAGCTTGCCTTTCCCGGAGTCGATGTCTCAGATGCCGCGTTGCCGCACATGGGCTGCCGCGACATCGCCTTCGACAGCGTGACGGTGCGGCTGCTGCGCATGTCCTTCTCCGGCGAGCTTGCGTTCGAGGTTCATGTGGCGGCCGACTACGCCACCGCGTTATGGGAGCACATCCTGAAGAGCGCCGCGCCTCTCGGCATCAGGCCCTATGGGCTCGAGGCCCTGGCATCGCTGCGCATCGAGAAGGGCCATGTGGCCGGGCTCGAGCTCGATCACCGCAACACGCTGGACGATCTGGGCCTCGGCAAGATGGCGGGGAAGGACAAGCCCTATGTCGGCAAGGCGCTCCGCTTCCGCGAGAAGCTGCAGGCGCCGGAACGCTGGAGCCTCGTGGGCCTCGAACTCCTGGAGCCGGGCAAGAAACTGCGCGGCGGCTCGATCCTTTTCGCTGCCTCGGACGAGATCAAGGGCCATGGCCGCGGCTACATCACCTCCGTCACCTGGTCCACGGAATTGAACACCTTCATTGCGCTCGGTCTCTATCAGGGCGGCCTCAGGCACGAGGGCGAGGAGATCGTCTGTGCCTTTCCGCTGAAGGACGAACAGGTGCGGGCGCGGATCGTATCGCCGCATTTCATCGACAGGGAAGGGGCACGCCTCCATGCTTGAACGGCGCTCCGCCCTGGCGACGGCAAAGCCTTTCACGAGCGCTGCGCTCGAAATCCGCGAGTCCCCCGGCTTCACGCTGGTTCAGGTCGCCGCGCTCTCGGCCGATTTCGAGAAGCGACTGAAACCCGCGCTCGGGGCGCTCCCCAAGGCGGTCGGCACGGCAAAGGTGCAGGAGGGTCGTACGCTGCTGCGCGTGGGTCCATCGCAATTCTGGGCGATTGGTGCTGCGGACGATGACATTGCCGCCGCTCTTTCCGGCCTCGGCGCCGTCACCCCGCTGACGCACAGCAGGACGCGCATCGCGCTTGCGGGTGCGCCGGCGCGCGAGGTGCTGGCCAAGCTGGTGCCACTGGACTTTCATCCGAAGGCTTGCCTGCCCGGCAACTTCGCCATGACCGGGCTGCATCATACGCCCGTGCTCGTTCACTGCACCGGCAAGGCCAGCTTCGATGTCTATGCGTTGCGGACCTTCGCCATGAGCGTCTGGGAGGCCATCGCCGACGCCGCCCTGGAGCATTCCGACAGGAGTTGAACATGCGCCTGATCCTCGACCTCGACCGCTATCCGCTCGACCGTCCGGGATCGCCTGAATGGGAGACACTGGTGCAGCGCTGCCGGGCCGATCTGGTGCGCGATGGCATGTACAATCTCGAGGGCCTGGTGCGGCCGGAAGCGCTGACCCGCGCCGTGGCCGAGCTGCGGCCGGTGATCGACACGCTCTCCTTCACCCACCGGCGCCGGCACAACATCTATTTCCGCAAGGAGATTCCGGGCCTCGCGGCCGATCATCCCGCGCTCGCCATGACGGAGACCGTCAATCACACCGTCTGCGCGGACCAGATCATGCAGGCGGT
>JAPLOT010000006.1 GCA_026400595.1 Alphaproteobacteria bacterium
CATCACTATCTTCTCAACCGCGGCGTGATCGTCACGCCCTTCCACAACATGATGCTCATCTGCCCCGCGACCACCGGGGCGCACGTCAACCGGCTTGTCGAGGGACTCGAAGCCTGCGTGACGGAGCTGATGAGCTGACCCGGAGACAAAGATGACACTCGTATTTCCTCGCCGGCATGCCGAGGCCCAGGCCTTTCTTGACGCCAATCCCGACATCCAGAGCGTTCACGTCGTCTGGACCGATATCTGCGGCGTCGCCCGCGGCAAGATCCTGCGCCGCGACGAGGTGATCCCCGCCTGGAAGGACGGCCGCTTCATGCCGATCTCGGCGCTCGTCCTCGACGTGACAGGCCAGGACGTTCCGGAGACTGGTCTTGTCTTCGACGAGGGCGACCGCGACATGCTGATGTGGCCGGTACCCGGCAGCCTGCAGCGCATTCCCTGGGCGGAAGAACCTTCGGCCCAATACATTGCCTCGATCTGCGATCTCGACGGTACGCCCCACTATTTCGACCCGCGCAGCGTACTGGAGAAGATCGTCACCCGCTTCAAGAACGAGCTGAACATGACGCCGGTAGGCGCGGTCGAGCTTGAGTTCTACCTGATGGACCGCGAGTCGGCACTCGCGGGGCGCCCCACCGCGCCGAAATCACTCATCAACGAGTTCAAGCCGCAGCACTACCAGGCCTACTATCTGCAGGATCTCGACGACTTCGCGCCCTTCTTCAGGGATCTCTATGCCTTCTGCGAGGCGCAGGGCCTTCCGGCCAAGACCCTGATCTCGGAGTATTCGCCGGGCCAGATGGAGATCGTGTTGCGCCACCGCGCCGACGTGCTGAAAGCCTGCGACGAGGCCATCATGCTGAAGCGGCTGATCAAGGCCTGTGCCGAGAAGCACGGGCTTGCCGCCACCTTCATGGCCAAGCCCTATGCCGAATGGACCGGCTCCGGAATGCATGTGCATGTGAGCCTCGGCGACGATCAGGGCCACAACCTCTTCGCCGCCGAAGACCCGCAGAAGAACGCGCTGCTGATGCAGGCCCTCGGCGGGCTAAAGGCGGCCATGGCGGAATCAATGCTGATCTTCGCGCCCAATGCCAATTCCTACCGCCGCTTCCGCCGCAATTCCTACGCGCCGGTCTCGGCCAGCTGGGGGATCAACAACCGCACGGTGAGCCTGCGCATACCCGCAGGCGCCGCCAATGCCTGCCACATCGAGCATCGGCCCAGCGGGGCGGATGCCAATCCATATCTTGTGATGGCAGCCATCCTCGCCGGCATGCATCACGGCATCACCGAGAAGGCAGATCCCGGAAATCCGGTCACCGGCAACGGCTACGAGAAGCGGGCCAAGTACATTCCGGGCAACTGGTTCGACGCCATCGACGCCTTCTGGCGCGCTTCGATCTTGAAGGAGTATTTCGGCAAGGACTTTGTCGATACTTACTGTACCTTGAAGGAAGTCGAGGCCGATCGCTTCTATGCGGAACCCACGACACGCGACTTCGAGTGGTATCTGCGGACGGTCTAGGAGAACGGGAACATGCTGCCGGACGTCATTTTCCAATGGTCTCTGGGCAGCAGTTTCCTCTTCATGCTGGCCGTGACCGGGGCCGTGGCCCTGGCACTGCATCTGATCTTTTTCCTGCCGCCAGTTCAACGAATGAGCATCCGGATCGGTGACCTGTCGCCGATCCTGCAGAACCTCGCGGGCACCTTCTTCGCGCTCTCGGTGGCCTTTCTTGCCAGCGCTGTATGGGCCACCGAGGACCGCGCCCATGAAATCGTGAACGACGAAGCCCTGAGCATCCGGCGGGTGAGCACCTACGCGCAGGCGTTGAGCGCGCCATCCCGCGACACGGTCCAGAACCTCATCCGCGACTACGCAAAGGCGGTTGAGCGGGAGTGGCCCAGCATGTCGGACAGCGAGAGCGACAAGCCGGCCAACCGCGACATCGCAGCACTATACGCTGCGATCATCTCTGGGCTCTCGGACAACGAGCAGAACCGCATGCTGCAGCAGCGTCTGCTGACAGCGGTGGATGCAATGGGGCAGGCCCGCGAGCACCGCCTGACCGCAGCCAAGGAATCCGTGTCCAACGGCCAATGGATCATGGTGAGCCTGCTGGCGGTACTCCTCCTCGTCGTGATTGCGGCCTGTCACGGGCGCTGGCCGGCCTCGCGCGCCGCCGCACTGGTGCTGATCACCTTCGCCATTTCCATTCCGCTCTTCGTGATCCTCGCCCATGACCGGCCCTTCGCGGGTCACCAGGCGATCAGCCCCGAACCGATCCTGGCAGCAGGCGGTCTTCTCCGCTGATCGTCGATCTTGCAGTCGCAGGGCCAAGTCGGCACAAGTGGCTCCGATCATGACACCAGGACTGACCTTTCGCCGCGCCCTCCGCGGCCTTGCGGCAACCGTCGTGCTGGCGTCCCTTGCCGGGCCGGCGATGGCAGCCGAGGGGCCTGATGGCCGCAGCCTGGGCCTCGCCTGGTCGCTGCCCTTCGTCGGCATGCTGCTGTCGATCGCCCTCGGCCCATTGCTTGTTCCGCATTTCTGGGAAGACCATCGCGGGAAGATCTCGGCCTTCTGGGCCCTGCTG
>JAPLOT010000384.1 GCA_026400595.1 Alphaproteobacteria bacterium
AGGATGAGCAGACCACCGATCAGGGCAAGTCCGCCCATGCCGGTCACCGTGAGCGCCATGACGGCCCCCTGCCGGCCTTCCGGCAGGTGTTTCCAGTAACCGATGAGCAGGAATGAGGTGAGCGAGGTGAGTTCCCAGAAGATCAGCAGCAGCAGGATGTTGTCTGACAGCACGATGCCGACCATCGCGCCTTGGAACAGCAGCAGATAAGTGTAGAACTGGCCCATCGGATCGTCCCGGTGCAGGTAGAAGCGGGCGTAGATGATGATCAGAAGGCCGATGCAGAGGATGAGCGCCGCGAACAGGAAGCCAAGCCCGTCAAGGAAGAAGTTCGCGTTAAGTCCCATGACGGGAAGCCACTCCAGCTTCTCCTCCACGACTCCGCCGGAAAACACCACCGGAGCATGAGTCAGCAGGCCGATCAGAGCCGTCCCTGTCACGACCACCGCCGACCATGTGCAGGCATTGCGCCCCGCGCGAATCAGCAGTGCGGGCAGAAGCGCGCCGAGAAAGGGCAGGAGGGCAATCATGATCAGCGGCACGGCGGGCTCCAAGCCGGAAGAACTTGCAGATGAGGAACACCCGGAACATTGCTGACAAATGGCCTCGGCAGCAATGAATACCGTCGTCGATGCGATGTCTCCACACCGGATGTGGCAGGTGCCGCGTTTCTAACTGATCTGTAATCTTGGCCGGGACCTTGCCGCGATCGCCGCGCTGGCAGCCGTATTGCGCCTGAGTTGGACCAAGAGGCAGGCTCAACCAGCAGGACCACGTCACCGCGCTGGCGGTTTGGAACCATGTCCAGACGCCGCATCCTCGTATCGGATGCGGGCGCGAATGCTCTCAAGCTGCAAGATCTATTTTTCGGCAAGCCGCCAGACTCCGTTCCACCCTGCGGGTGGCGACTCTTGCCGGAACCGGGCGGTGCGCGCGGCGAATGCCCGGGACGGCCCATCCTTGGGGTTGAGGTCCAGGCATAACTGGAACTGCCGCCCGGCCAGAGCCCAGTCCTGCGCCCGGTAGGCCTCGAGGCCACGGGCGAAGGCGTCGTGGAGTTCCGCATCGCGCTGGTCGAGCGCATCCTTGGTCCCCAGGACCTCATAGATTCGCACCGGTTCCGTCTTTCCCGCCACCGTGATGAGATCGAGCTCGCGGAAGGCGATCTCGTTCTTCGCCAGAGCGACGGTCTCGGCCGTCACGATGATCTTCGTACCGTAGATCTTGTTTGCGCCTTCGAGGCGGGAGGCAAGATTGACCGTGTCGCCCATGACGGTGAAGGTCTTGGAGGTTGCCGAGCCCATCGTGCCGACAATCGCCTCGCCTGTCGCAAGGCCCATGCGCACCGACAGGACGGGCGCACCGCGGCGAAGCCCGAGGATGTTGGGCAACTCCTTGTTCAGCTGTTCGACAGCGTCCTGCTGCGCGAGCGCGGCGCGGCAGGCGGCGGCGGCATGGCTGTCGCCCTCCGAGAAGGGTGGCGACCAGAAGGCCATCACGCCATCGCCCATGTACTTGTCGACAATGCCGTTGCTGGCGCGGATCGGCGCGGTGACAGCGGAGAAATAGTTGTTCAGGAGATTGACGATGGCACCAGGCGCCAGCTCCTCGCTGATCGACGTGAAGCCGGCAATATCCGAGAAGAACACCGTCACAATTCGGCGCTCGACACGCTCCGCGTTTGCCGCGTCATCCGAGATCATGCTGGCGACGATGCGTGGGTCGACGAATTTCCCGAAAGTCTCACGGATCCGCTCCTTGAGGCGCAGCTGCTCGACCATGTGATTGAACGCCATCGTGAGATCTCCGATCTCGTCACGCGACGTGACGGCAAGTGGCCGGTCGAGCTGTCCCGATTCCAGCGCCCGCGTGCCGTCCAGAAGCCGATGAACCGGGCGCGTCACGCCGCTGCTGACCAGATAAGCAAAGATGAGGCCGAGCGTCGTGGCAAGAACGGTGAGCACCGTGGCGATCAACATGGCCCGCTCGGCCTCTCTTCCGGTTTCGGCAACGGCATCCTCGAGGAGCTGCCGCATGGACCTGCGGTTTTCGTCCAGCCGCTCGTTCAGGTCATCGCGCAGGTCGTCGATGCGCTTCAGGCTCTCGTCGATGCGGCCGGGGTCACCGCTCTCGAGAACCGGCCAGAGACGCTCGATCTCCGCGTTCAAGTAGCGGCGCGTCTCGTTCAGCGTGGAATCAATGCTGGCTTCCAGCCGTGTCAGGGCGACAGGATCGCCGACGCCTTCTGCAATCATGAGGTCGATCAGCGCCTGCCCATCCTTCGCCTCCTTCTCCATCGCAATTCCGGTTTCGTCGAAGAGCGTGCGGAGTTCTGCGAAGCGGCCGCTGCCCGCGGGCGAACGAAGCCGGTCGATGATCATGCGGCGCAGCGTGAGGGCGCGTTCCAGCGAACGGATGTCGGTGCGCGCGAGACTTGCATAGGCCGGGACATAAGCGTTCTTCAGGTCCTGAAGCCGGTCCACGACCTTCATGGTCAGAGACGTCGAGAGGACGGCAGCAAGAGCCATTGTGATGATCAGCCCGACGGCAATGGCCATGATCTTCTGCCGGATCGTCAGGCGCATCGCCGTCCAATCCAGTCCAGGTGGCTTGGCTGCCCTATGGATTGCCGCATGCTGCGTCAGATCTCCAGCAGCGCCTTGATGGTTCCGGCCTCCGGCCTGATCCATGCGGGCATGCATTGGGCCACCTCGAACAATGGAGCACGATGCGTGTTCATGGCCTTGGTCGGAATCCTGCCATCCCGCATGGCCTGCATCACGGTGGCAAAATCTATCAGGGCGGCGTTGCGGCTGGAGAGCAGCGTCGTCTCGCGCTTGTGAAATTCGGGATCGCTGAAGCTGATGTTGCCCTGAACGATGGAGACGAGCACATAGGTGCCGCCATGGGCGACGAAGCCGAAACCGCGTTCCATGGCCTTTGGGTTTCCTGTCGCATCGAAGACGTAGTGGAAGAACTCGCCGGCGGAGGCGATGCGCAAAGCATCTTCGTCGCCATCGCCCAGCGTCACCGCATGAGCGACCTTCAGGACATCGGTGCAAAAGGCGAGGCGCTCCGGCCGGCCGTCGAGCACGGTCACCTCGGCGCCCGCCAGCTGCGCGAAGATCGCCACCCCCACGCCGATGGGGCCGGTTCCGACCACCAGCACACGCTGTCCGGGCGCGATGCCGGCCCGCGCCACGGCATGGGCGCCGATGGCGAGGAACTCCACCATGGCCGCCTCGTCGAGGCTGATGCCCTCGGCCTTGAACAGGTCCGAGGCAGGCAGGGCCAGGTACTCGCACATGCCACCGTCGATGTGGACGCCCAGCACCTTCAGCGAGGTGCAGCAATTGGTCCGCCCGGCGCGGCAGGCCACGCAATGGCCGCAGTGGAGATAGGGCACGACGTAGACGGCATCGCCCGGCTTCAGGCCTGACTCCGTCGGTGCAGTCACCACCTCGGCCGAGAGCTCGTGGCCCATGACCCGCGGGTAGACGAAATAGGGCTGGTTGCCCTGATAGATGTGCATGTCCGTGCCGCAGACGCCGACGCGGCGTATACGTACAAGCGCTTCGCCCGGGCCGGCAACGGGCAAGGGCCGCTCGACGATCTCCAGCTGCCGGGGTTCGCGACAGAGGATGGCTTTCATGGTCTCCGGCATTCCGGTCGGATCTCCGCGCTTGCGGCTTGTGAGGCGGGCCCCTGTATACTAGCAAGACAGCGTCGGTTACAAATCCTGCAAGGGAAGAACGGGAAAACGACGATGCCACGCCTGTCGCGCGCGACCTGCAAGACGCACGGCTACGATCCGGATCGACTCGAGACTGGTATCGTCCATCTCGGCATCGGCGCTTTCCATCGCGCCCACATGGCCGACTACACCGACGAGGTGCTGCGCAAGGGCGATCGGCGCTGGGGCATTCTCGGCGCCAGTCTCCGCTCGCCCGAGACGCGCGAGGCGCTGCGGCCGCAGGAATATCTCTACACGCTCGCCGAAAGCGACGAGGCCGGCGAGTGCTGCCGCGTCATCGCGGCGGTCAAGGACATCCTCGTGGCCCCGGAAGATCCGCGCGCCCTCGTCGCCGCAATGGCGCAGCCCTCGGTCAAGATCGTGTCGCTGACGGTGACGGAGAAGGGCTATTGCCACGATCCGGCCACCGGCGAACTGAACGAGTCCCATCCGGACATCGTGCATGACCTCTCGGACATTGCAGCGCCCGTCTCGGCGCCGGGCTTTCTTGTCGCCGCACTGCGGGAACGATGGCGGCAGGGTCTGCCGCCTTTCACCGTGCTGTGCTGCGACAACCTTCCCTCGAATGGCCAGACCGTGCGCAAGGTGGTGGCCCGGCTTGCCGCGCTGGTCGATCCGGCATTCGGTACGCATGTCGCGGAGCAGGTCGCCTTTCCCTCGACCATGGTGGACCGCATCGTCCCGGCCACCACCGATGCCGACCGCGCACGCATTGCAAAGGCAACGGGGCTGGACGACGCCTGGCCGGTGGTCACCGAAGTCTACAACAACTGGGTGGTCGAGGACCGCTTTCCGCAGGGGCGCCCCGACTGGTCCGCCACCTTCGTGACCGACATCGTGCCCTTCGAGCTGATGAAGCTCAGGCTGCTCAACGGGGCGCATTCCGCGATGAGCTATCTCGGCTATCTCGCCGGGCGCGAGACCATTGCCGACTGCATGGCCGATGCCGACCTCGCCCATTTCGTGGGGCATCTGATGGACAGTGAAGTGACATCGACCCTTTCCGTGCCGCCCGGCGCGGACATCGTCGCCTACAAGGCGGCACTGCTGCGGCGCTTCCGCAATCCAGGCCTGCGCCACAGGACCTGGCAGATCGCAATGGACGGATCGCAGAAGCTGCCGCAACGCCTGCTGGGCACCATTCGCGACCGGATTGCCGCCGGCCAGTCCATCGACGGCCTGGCCTTGGGGGTCGCGGCCTGGATGCGCTACGTGACAGGGACTGACGAGCAGGGCGCAGCCATCGACGTGCGCGATCCCCTGCGCGACGATCTGCGGGCGAGAGCCGATGCCGCAGGCCGCGATGCACCGCGGCTTGCCGCCAGCCTGCTCGCCGTCGAGCAGGTCTTCGGCCGCGACCTGCCGGCCAATCCGCTCTTCACCATGGCGATGACGGCCGCGCTGGACAGTCTCATTCGCAAGGGCAGCCGCGCCACCTACCAGGATTTCCGGAGGACACATCCATGAAGCAGACCTGGCGCTGGTTCGGCCCCGACGATCCCGTGACGCTGGACCATGTGCGCCAGGCCGGCGCGGTCGGCATCGTCTCGGCGCTGCATCACATGAATCGCGGCCAGGCCTGGACCGACGACGAGATGCAGAAACGCAAGGTACTGATCGAGAAGGCCGGGCTCAGCTGGAATGTGGTCGAGAGCATTGCCGTGCCCGAGGCGATCAAGACCCGCAGCGGCGACTTCCGCCAGAAGATCGACAACCACAAGGAGTCGCTGCGCGTCGTGGCGCGCGCCGGTGTGAAGATCTGCTGCTACAACTTCATGGCCATCACCGACTGGACGCGCACCGACCTCGACTGGCCGCTGGCAAACGGCGGGACGGCGCTGCGCTTCGACATGATCGACTTCTGCGCCTATGACGTGCTGGTGCTGAAGCGCCGCAATGCCGAGGCCGATCATCCGCCGGAACGGATCGCCGCGGCGAAGCAGCGCTTGGCGTCCTGGCCGCAGAGCCGGGCCGCGCAGATCGAGCGCAACCTGATCGACTGGGTTCCGGCGCGCGAGGCGGTCTATGACCGCAAGAGTTTCCTGCGCCAGCTCGACGAGTACCGCGACATTTCGCTGGAGGGCCTGCGTGAACATCTCTTCCTCTTCGTGCGCGAGATCGCGGAGACCGCCGAAGAGGTGGGCATCAGGCTGGCGATCCATCCCGACGATCCGCCCTTTCCGCTCTTCGGCCTGCCGCGCGTCAATTCGACTGCGGAGGACACGGAGAAACTCTTCGCCGCCGTGCCCAGCCCGGCCAACGGCATCACGCTTTGTACCGGTTCCTATGGCGCCAATCCCAAGAACGACCTGGTCGCCATGGCGCGGCGCTTCGGTCCACGCGTGCACTTTGCGCATCTGCGCAATACCACGCGCGAGCCCGATGGCTCCTTCTACTAGGCCGAGCATCTCGACGGCGACACCGACATGATCGGCGTTGTGGCGGCCCTGCGCCAGATCGAGACGGAAGAGGGACGGGAAATCCCAATGCGGCCCG
>JAPLOT010000236.1 GCA_026400595.1 Alphaproteobacteria bacterium
CCGCCGGGCGCCAGCCGCGGATCAGGCGCCATGAAGATGACTGGATTGTAGCCCCAGGCATTGCCGAGCCCGTGTTGCGCCAGATGCCGCTCGTCGATCCAGGCCGCCAGCGGCATGAGTTCGACGGTGTCGACGCCCAGCCTCACAAGATGTTCGATCACGCAGGGTTCGGCGAGCGCAGCAACCGTTCCGCGCAGCGCCGGCGGCAGGGCCGGATGCCGCATGGTGAAGGCCTTGACCGGCAGTTCATAAATGAAGCCCGGGCGGGAGGACTGCAGGACGGAGGCATGATCCGCCTCCACCTCGACAATGCACTTGGGCACGAGCTGCGCCGTCTCTGCGCCACGCCGTGTGAGATCGGCATGGTGCGCAAAGGCGCCGTCGATTCGCGTGGCATAGGGATCGGTCAGCAGCTTCGACACGTCGAAGCGGTACGCCTGCTCCGGTAGCCAGGGGCCATCGGCGCGCAAGCCATAGCGGGTGCCCTGCACGATGCCGTGAACGAAGCCGTAATGCACATCGCCGAGGCGGAACGGCAGGGCGAAGCGTCCCAATTCGAGTTTGCCCGTCTCGTCGAAGATGCAAATGAAGACGCGGGTGGCGTGGCGCGACACGACGGCCACATTGGCGCCATCTCCGATGCAGGTCACGCCAAGTGGTGAAGGTTGCCCTTCCGTGGTTGAGAGACGCAGCGTCAGGTGATCACCGTTGGCGCGCTGCGGCCGGTGCGCTCCTCGATCTCCGCAATGCCGCGCGACAGCGCGATGAGATCGGCGAGAGCCGCCTGCGTTTCGATGTCATGACGGCTGGCGTCAGCCTCGTAGCGCTCGATATAGACGCGCAGCGTCGCGCCTGCCGTACCTGTGCCGGAGAGGCGGTAGACGATGCGCGATCCGCCGGCGAAGAGCAGGCGGATGCCCTGGCCGGTGGTGCGCGACCCATCGACCGGATCGTCATAGGCAAAATCATCCGCCGCTTCGATGCCGTGGTGACCCTTGAGTCTGGGAAGCTTCTCGCGCAGCGCCGCCATCAGTCCGTTCGCAGCCTCCGCGTCCACCTCCTCGTAGTCATGGCGCGAGTAGTAATTGCGGCCAAAGGCCTGCCAATGTCCCTGCACGATATCCGCCACGCTCTCGCGCCGCCGCGCCAGGATGTTGAGCCACATCAGCACGGCCCAGAGTCCGTCCTTCTCGCGCACATGGTTCGAGCCCGTGCCGAAGCTTTCCTCGCCGCAGATCGTGGCCAGTTTCGCGTCCAGAAGATTTCCGAAAAACTTCCAGCCGGTCGGCGTCTCGTAGCAGGCGATGCGCAGCTTCTCTGCCACGCGATCGGCAGCGGCACTGGTCGGCATGGAGCGCGCGATTCCGGAAAGACCATCCTTGTAGCCCGGCACCAGCGTGGCATTGGCGGCGAGGATCGCGAGGGAATCGGACGGCGTCACATACATGCCGCGGCCGATGATCAGGTTGCGGTCGCCGTCACCGTCCGAGGCCGCGCCGAAGTCCGGCCCCGTGGACGAGAGCACGAGGTCGCAGAGTTCCTTGGCATGAACGAGGTTGGGATCGGGATGGTGGCCGCCGAAATCCGGCAGCGGGATGCCATTCATCACCGTCCCCGTGGGGAAGCCGAGCAGGCCTTCGAGTATGGCCGTGCCATAAGGGCCTGTGATGGCGCCCATGCCGTCGAACCGCATGGTGAAGCCGCTGCGGATCAGGGCGCGAATGGCATCGAAGTCGAAGAGCTTCTGCATCAGCGCGGCATAGTCGGCCACCGGGTCGATCACCTCGACGGTCATGCCGCCCACCCTTGTGGAGCCAACGCGCCCCAAATCGACATCGGGTCCCTTGACGATCCTGTAGGACGTGATCGCTCTCGTCTTGGCGTAGATGGCGTCGGTAAGCCCTTCCGGTGCCGGACCGCCATTCGCGGCATTGAACTTGATGCCGAAATCACCGTCCGGTCCCCCCGGATTATGGCTGGCCGAGAGGATGATGCCGCCAAAAGCCTTGTACTTGCGGATGATGTTGGAGGCCGCCGGGGTGGAGAGCAGCCCGTCGCGACCGGCCATCACCTTGCCGAAACCATTGGCAGCCGCCATGCGGATGGCGGTCTGCACCACCTCCGTGTTGTAGTATCGGCCGTCTCCGCCGATGACCAGCGTCTTGCCCCCATATCCGTCGAGCGCATCGAAGATCGACTGGATGAAATTCTCGGCATAATGCGGCTGCTGGAAGACCGGTACCTTCTTGCGCAGGCCCGACGTGCCGGGCTTCTGGCCCTCGAAGGGTTTGGTCGTGATGGTTTCGATCATCGAGGCTCTGCTCATGCTGCGGTCAGGGTGCGGTAGAGGTCAGCATAGCGTGCGGCACTCCGGTCCCACGACACGTCCGTCTCCATGCCGCGGCGCTGCATGGAACCCCAGGCCTTGGCATCCGCATGGACGCCCGCGGCCCGCGACAGTGCGTGCTGCAGGGACGGCCCATCCACCGGCGAAAACTGGAAGCCGGTGGCAACGCCGGCATTGAGCGCTGCATCGTTGGCATCGATGACCGTATCGGCGAGACCCCCGGTGCGCGCCACCACGGGGACACAGCCGTAACGCAGGCCATAGAGCTGGGTCAGGCCGCAAGGCTCGAAACGCGACGGCACCAGGATGGTGTCTGCGCCCGCCTGCAGCAGATGCGAGAGGCCCTCGTCATAACCGATGACGGCGCCGATGCGGCCCTTGTGGCGCTGGCTTGCAGCCTGAAGACCAGCCTCCAGAGGTGCCTCGCCTGTTCCGATGAGGGCGAGCCGCGCGCCCGATGCCACCACCTCGTCCAGCGACTCGACGAAGATGTCCATGCCCTTCTGCCAGGTGAGGCGGCTTACCACTGCGTGGAGAATCCCGTCGCCTTCCTCAAGTCCGAAGCGCTTTTCTACTTCGCGCTTGTTGGCGCGGCGGCGGTTCAGGGTCTTGGCCGTGTAGGTGGCGGCAATGTTCCGGTCATCGGCCGGGTTCCAGACCCTGGTGTCGATGCCGTTGACGATGCCGCTCAACACCGCGTGGCGCGCCCGCAGCAGGCCATCGAGACCCATGCCGTAGTCGGGTGTGCAGATCTCCTGAGCGTAGGAGGGGCTCACGGTCGAGATGGCATTGGCGGTTGCCAGACCGCCCTTGAGGAAGCTCACGCTGCCGTAGTACTCGACGCCATCGATGGCGAAGGCGGCGGCGGGGAGCTGAAGCGACGCGAAGATCGAGGCGGGGAACTGTCCCTGGAAAGCGATGTTGTGGACGGTGAGCAGCGTCTTCGGTCCGCCAAGGAACTTCACATAGACCGAAGCGAGAGCTGCCTGCCAGTCGTGGAGGTGCAGGACATCGGGCTGATAGCCGGGAATGATGCCGCGTGCCACTTCGGCTGCCGCCCGGGACAGCGCCGCGAAACGCTGGGCATTGTCCGGCCAGTCCTTGCCGTCCGGCCCGAGATAGGGATTGCCCGTCCGGTCATAGAGATGCGGCGCATCGATGGCGATGAGATCGAGGCCGCCGGCCTTGCCCCACCTTCATGTGGCGAGACGATCGATCATGGGCTTGGTGATGAGGCAGACACCGCTGGCGGTGCGGCGGAAGCGCTTGGCATCGAGTTCCGGATCCTCGCCGACGACAAGTCCTTCAGGGATATCGACGCGGCTGTCGATCACCACCTTCTTCAGGGAAACATTTCGACCGATATTCACATTGGGCAGCACCACCGCCTCCTCGAGCGACGAGAAGGAATTCACCCGCACATTTGTGAAGAGCATGGCGCGCTTGATCGAGGCGCCCGAGACGATGCAGCCACCCGAGACCAGCGAGGCCACGGCATTGCCCCTCCGGCCTTCGAGGTCATGCACGAACTTGGCGGGCGGTGTCACTTCGCTGTAGGTCCAGATCGGCCAGTTCTGATCATAAAGGTCCAGTGCCGGGAGCGTTTCGGTGAGGTCGATGTTGGCTTCCCAATAGGCATCGACGGTTCCGACATCGCGCCAGTAGGCCTCCGTCTCCTGGGCCGAGCGCACGCAGGAATTGGTGAAGCGGTGCGCCACCGCCTTGCCGTGCTTGACGATGTGCGGGATGATGTCCTTGCCGAAATCGCGGCTGGAGGTCTTGTCGGCGGCATCGCGGCGCAGGTGATCGGCCAGCGCTGCGGTTTCGAAGACATAGATGCCCATCGAGGCCAGCGCCTTGTCGGGCGCGCCGGGAATGCCAGGCGGATCCTTCGGCTTTTCCACGAAGGCCGTGATGCGGTCCTTGGTGTCCACCGCCATAACGCCGAAGCCGGTGGCCTCCATGCGCGGCACCTCAAGGCAACCGATGGTGACGTCGGCGCCTGAGTCGACATGCTGCTGCAGCATCAGCTCGTAGTCCATCTTGTAGATGTGGTCGCCAGCCAGGATCACCATGTATTTCGGGCCGTAGCTCATGATGATGTCGAGGTTCTGATAGACCGCGTCGGCCGTGCCGGCATACCACTGGTCTTCGGAGACACGCTGCGAGGCGGGCAGGATGTCGAAGCTCTCGTTGCGCTCGGGCCGGAAGAAGTCCCAGCCGCGCTGCATGTGGCGGATCAGGCTGTGCGCCTTGTACTGGGTAGCGACCCCGATCCGGCGGATGCCCGAGTTGAGCGCGTTGGACAGCGCGAAGTCGATGATGCGGGACTTGCAGCCGAAGGGCACGGCGGGCTTGGCCCGCTTGTCGGTCATTTCCATGAGGCGGCTGCCCCGGCCGCCGGCCAGCACATAGGCCATGGCATCGCGGGCCAGTGGCGAAACCTTGCGCAACTCCGACATCGATACTCCCTCCCGGTACTGGTCTTCTTTTCTTATCCGTCAAACAGGAAATACAAAGTTGCCAGCGGCGGCAAGAGGACTTTCGCGGAGGCCGGCTTGCCATGGCTGGCAACCGCCTCGGCCTGGATTTCCCCCATGTTGCCCAGCCCGCTGCCGCCATAGGCCGCGGCATCGCTGTTCAGAACCTCGCGCCAGCGTCCGGCCCGAGGCAGGGGCAGCACATAGCCCTCGCGCGGCACGGGGGTGAAATTGGAGACGACCACCACCGGCGGATCGCCGCCACCCGAATAGCGGGCCCAGGCATAGACCGAGTTCTGGTTGTCGTCGGCGATCAGCCAGTCAAAGCCCTCCGGTTCGCAATCGCGGGCATGCAGGGCCGGCAGCGTGCGGTAACGTCCGTTGAGGTCGCGCACAAGGGACTGCATGCCCTTGTGCGGGGCGTGATCGAGCAGGTGCCAGTCCAGGCTGCGGGCCTCAGACCATTCCGTCCAGGGCGCCATCTCCTGGCCCATGAAGAGAAGCTTCTTGCCCGGATAGCCCCACATGAAGGCGTAGAAGGCGCGGAGCGTCGCGAATTTCTGCCAGTCATCGCCTGCCATCTTGGCAAGCAACGAGCCCTTGCCGTGCACCACCTCGTCGTGCGAGAGCGGCAGCACGAAGTTCTCGGAAAAGGCATAGAGCAGGCCGAAGGTCAGCTCGTTGTGATGATGCTGGCGGTAGATCGGCTCGCGCTTCAGATACTGCAGCGTGTCGTGCATGAAACCCATGTTCCACTTGAAGCCGAAGCCGAGACCGCCTGTGTGCGATGGTTGCGAGACGCCGGGGAAGGCGGTCGATTCCTCGGCGATGGTCACGATGCCTGGGTTCTGGCCATAGGATTCGTGGTTCATGCGCTGCAGGAAGGCGATGGCTTCAAGATTTTCGCGGCCGCCATGGCGATTGGGAATCCACTCGCCGTCCTTGCGCGAGTAGTCGAGATAGAGCATCGAGGCCACCGCATCGACGCGCAAGCCGTCGAGATGATAGCGCTCGAGCCAGAACAGCGCATTGTTGACGAGAAAGCTCGCCACTTCCTTGCGGCCAAAATTGTAGATCGCCGTGTTCCAGTCAGGATGAAAGCCCTGGCGCGGATCTTCGTGCTCATAGAGTGCCGTGCCGTCGAAGCGGGCCAGCCCGTGCTCATCGGTCGGGAAATGCGCCGGAACCCAGTCGAGGATGATGCCGATGCCGGCACGATGGGCCGCATCGACGAAGCGAGCGAAGCCGGCCGGATCGCCGAAGCGCGAGGTCGGCGCATAGAGGCCGGTTGGCTGGTAGCCCCAGGACGGATCGAAGGGATGCTCGGTGATCGGTAGCAGCTCGATGTGGGTGTAGCCCATGTCGGCGACATAAGGAATGAGATCGGCAGCCAGCTCGTCATAGCTCAGGAAGGCATTGCCGTCGTTGCGCTTCCACGAACCGAGATGCACCTCATAGATCGACATGGGCATGCGGCGTGGATCGCGATGGCGCCGCGCCTCGATGTAGGCCTCGTCGTTCCACACCAAGTTGCCTGTCTCAGCCACGCGGGATGCCGTCTTCGGCCGGAGTTCGGCGTGGAATCCGAAAGGATCGCTCTTCAGCGGAAGCAGCCGCCCGCCCGAATCCAGCAGTTCGAACTTGTAACCCTGCCCGATGGTGGCACCTGGGACGAAGATTTCCCAGACGCCGATTTCCATGCGTTTGCGCATGACATGACGGCGGCCGTCCCAGTGATTGAAGTCACCGACAACGGAGACGCGCGACGCATTGGGCGCCCAGACAGCGAAATGCACGCCGTCATGTCCCTCGTGGCGGATAGGGTGCGCGCCGAGCTTGTCGTAGAGGCGAAGGTGATTGCCCTCGGCCATGTAGTAGTCGTCGAGCGGGCCCAGCACAGGGCCGAAGAGGTAGGCGTCGAGCACCGTCCAGGTCCCCTGCCCGTTGGCGGCCAGGTAGCGCAGGGCCTGACGGTCCTTGATCTTGACCGGGCCTTCGAAGAAACCTGCGGCGTGGCGCCGCTCGAGGCGACCGACGGACTTGCCGTCGGCGTCGATGGCCTCGACGCTTTCCGCGCCGGGAACGACCGTCCGCACGATCCACTGCCGACCTTCGCGGTGAAGTCCGAGCCGCCTGAAGGGATCATCGTGGTGGCCTGCGACCAGCGCCTCAACCCCGGCGTCATCGGTCTTCCAGCTGGGTTCGGCCATACGGTCCTTCTCCTCAGGCTGTGGGAACGTTCCAGATGTCGCGGGCATAGTCGCGGATCGTCCGGTCGGACGAGAACCATCCCATATTCACCGTATTGAGGATGGCCTTTTCCGTCCAGTCCTTCGTTTTGTGCCACAGCAGATCGACGCTGCGCTGCGCCTTTGTATAGGCGTTGAAGTCGGCCGCCACCATGAACCAGTCGCCATGGTAAAGCGCATCGACGATGGGGCGGAACCGGCCATGGTCGTCGGGCGAGAAAACACCCGAGGACAGGGCGTCGAGAACGCCTTTGAGGTCAGGTTGGGCGTCGATCGTGGCCGCCGCATTGTAGCCTTCCCGCCGCTTGGCTTCGACCTCGGCGGCGGTCAGTCCGAAGATAAAGATGTTGTCCCGGCCCACATGTTCGAGGATCTCGACATTGGCGCCATCCAGCGTACCGATCGTAAGCGCGCCATTGAGGGCGAACTTCATGTTGCCGGTGCCGGAGGCTTCCATGCCGGCCGTCGAGATCTGCTCTGAGAGATCCGCGGCCGGAACGATGACTTCCGCCAGGCTGACGTTATAGTTCGGGATGAATACGACCTTCAGGGTGTCGCGGATGGCCGGATCGCTGTTCACCACGCTGGCCACGTCATTGGCGAGCTTGATGATGAGTTTGGCCTGGGCATAGCTGGCGGCAGCCTTGCCGGCGAAGATCTTGACGCGGGGCGCCCAGGGTCGGTCGGGATGGGCCCGCATGGCATTGTAGAGAGCGATGGTCTCGAGGATGTTCATGAGCTGGCGCTTGTACTCATGGATGCGCTTGACCTGAACGTCGAACATGGCGGCGGGATCGAGACGGATGCCCATGCGGGCCATGACGAGATTCGAAAGCTCCTCCTTGTTGTGGCGCTTGATGGCAGCGAAGCGCTCGCGGAAGGCCGGATCCTTGGCAAAGGGCTTGGCGTTGGAGAGCAACATCGCGTCATCGAGCACGCCCTTGCCGGCTGCTTCGCTCAGGAGTTCGGCCAGCGCCGGATTGACGCCCAGCAGCCAGCGCCGCGGCGTGATGCCGTTGGTCTTGTTGTTGATACGTCCCGGATAGAGCCTGTTGAGATCGCGGAACACGCTTTCCTTCATGAGCGACGTGTGAAGGGCCGACACGCCGTTGATGCTGTGCGAGCCGACGAAGGCCAGCTGACCCATGCGCAGCCGACGGCCGTGATGTTCGTCGATGAGCGAGATGGAGGACAGGAATTCCGGCGTGCAGCCGGGTTTGCCCTGTGCCTCCGCAATCAGCTTGGCATTGATGCCGTAGACGATCTGCATGTGGCGCGGCAGGACATGCTCGAAGAGATGCACTGGCCAGCTTTCCAGCGCCTCGGGCAACAGCGTGTGATTGGTGTAGCCGATGCAGCCCTTGGTGATTTCCCAGGCCTCGTCCCAGCCAAGCCCATGATTGTCGATGAGGATGCGCATCAGCTCGGCCACTGCCACCGCCGGATGCGTGTCATTGAGCTGGATTGCCACCTTGTCAGCCAGCGAGCGCACCTCGTCATACTGCTGGACATGGCGGCGGATGATGTCCTGCAGCGAGGCCGCCGTGAAGAAGTATTCCTGGCGGAGACGAAGTTCCTGTCCCGCCGGTGTGGAGTCCGACGGATAGAGGACGCGGGTGATGATCTCGGCCTTGTTGCTCTCGCCGAGCGCTGCGGCATAGTCGCCGCTGTTGAAGGCATCGAGCCGGATTGGGTCCACCGCGCGCGCCGTCCACAGGCGCAGCGTGTTCACCCGCTTGCCGCGCCAACCGACGATCGGCGTGTCGCAGGCCGAGGCGACCAGCCGTTCGCCCGGATGCCAGCGGCGTTTCTGGCTGTTGCCCTGCTCACCGTCGAGGGTGACGTGGCCGCCGAAGCCGATCTCATAGGCAGCCTCGCGGCGCGGGAATTCCCAGGGGTTGCCGTTCTCCAGCCAATCCTCCGGAAGTTCCACCTGCCAGCCGTCGACGATCTTCTGACGGAACAGTCCATGGTTGTAGCGGATGCCATAGCCATAGGCGGGAATGTCGAGGCTTGCCATGCTCTCCATGAAGCAAGCGGCGAGGCGGCCCAGGCCGCCATTGCCAAGCGCTGCATCGGGCTCAAGGGCGACAACCAGGTCGAGATCCACGTTCAGTGCCTGAAGGGCCTGCTGGAACGCCTCCGTCAGCTGCAGGTTGCTCATGGCATCGCGCAGCAGGCGCCCGATGAGGAACTCCAGCGACAGGTAATAGACGCGCTTTGCCTTGGTCTGATAGGCGCGCCTGGTGGATTCCATCCAGCGGTCGATGATGCGGTCGCGTAGCGCAAGGACCGTCGCGTTGAGCCAGTCATGGCGCTTGGCAACGGCCGGGTCCTTGCCGATCGAGTAGGCGAGTTTTTCAAGGATTTCGGCGCGGATGGTCTCGGCATCGGTTCCGCGCGGTGCAGGCTTGATCATCGTTCCTCATCTCTTCTCTTGCTTCGGTAGGACCGGGCGCCGCTTATAGGAGATGCCCGCAATCCGGCGCAACGCTTGGCGTCAATAAGTCAATTCGCGTGACTTATTCAAGACGAATCTGAGGTACGCACCTGAAATGCCGGGGTTGCCGTCACACAAGCCCGAGCTCGGCGTCGGATGCCGCGACCGCCCACTTGTCGCGGGGCGGCCAGGGACGCTCGCGCCAATGCGGTTCGAAGACGAAGCTCGACCGGCTGCGACCCGCTGGCAGGCTGCCGTTCCCCATGCCCAGGGCATAGTCGAAGTAGAGCTTCACGATCTCCTCCTTGCTGACCTGCTGGGCGGCCGGATGGGCAAGGCAGGCATCCCGCCAGCGCCGCACACGGGCGAGATGCTCGGGAATCTCATGCTTCTCGTAATAGTCGAGGAACCAGAAGCGCGCGAAGAGCGGCGTGAACACCGCTTCGGCCAACCCAAAGGAGTCGAAGAGAAAGGTACGTTCGGGCGCCTGCCACATCAGGAAATCGTCAAGTCGCGCATATTGCGCATCCATGGCCGCCGCGAATGCGTCCCGCTTGCTGCGGTCGCGGTTCATGACGAAGCGATAGCCAGCCGCGACAAAGTCGCCTTCCATGGCGATCAGCATGTTCTCGACGGCACGCCGATAGGGTTCGGCCTGTGCCACCGGAACCTCGCTGTAGCGGTCTTCGATGTAGCGCAGGATGACGAGGCTTTCCTTGATGATGCGGCCATCTTCCAGTTCCATCACCGGCAGGGCGGTCGTGCCGCGGGTCTTGGCCAGAAGCGCAGGGGACCGCGGCCGGGTGATGTCGACCACTTCAAAGGTCACCGCATCAGTGATTCCCTTCAGGTTCAGCAGGATCTCGACGCGCTGCGAAAATGGGCAGACAGGAATGTGATGAATGATGGGTTTCATTGGGTGTCCCGAGGAGGCGCATGCCGGAGCCGGAAACAATGATCTTAGCGTCGTCTCCGGCACAGGGAAGAGCCCTCTTGTCGTTACCAAACACTTTCCGCGCCGCGGGCCGGGGCACGGCCATAGGAGGTTCGGTAACCATCCTGCTTAACGGACCAACGAGGCTTGCATGATAGAAGGTATTTTAGGAGTTGCAGATGAACCAGTCGTGGCCACAGAGCTTCGGAACGCCATTCGAGCCGCCAGACGAGTCTCCACCGGCGTCGACGGCGGATTCCTTG
>JAPLOT010000167.1 GCA_026400595.1 Alphaproteobacteria bacterium
ATAATGTTCTAATTTTGTTCGACTTGCAAGCAGAAACTGAAGTCATTGACTTAAAACGATTTGATTCCCGATATCGAGACCATAAGAGGAACAAAACTGGAAAACTCCTTGGCGCTCACCAGAAACGCAGGATTGCCACGACGGCAACTTCCTCGCGGCATGGACTCGCGCCGCACGGCATACATACCACTTGCGCGGGCAATGGTCAGCCAGCATCATCCCGGCCTGGAGTCCCCGCATGATGGTGTTCATCTTTGCCTCAATGCTTGCTGCGCTGGTCCTGTCGGCGACCGGCTGGCGTCGGCTGGGCCTGGCGAGTGTAGCGGTTTGTCTGGCGCTTGCAGTTCACCTTTTCATGTTCGAGATCTACAGCCCCGAATACGGCTTCGGCATGCCATGGATCCGGCTGTGACGGCCACGCCTGCCACCCAGCGCCGATTGGCGCTCCTGAACCACCTCTATCTCCTTGGCATGGTCACTGTCATCGCCGCCATCCTCACGGCGGCCGCCGTCATGCAGTATGCGTTCGGCGAACTCCCCTGCCCGCTCTGTCTCCTCCAGCGTGTCGCCATGTTCGGAGTCTGCTTCGGTCTGCTGCTCAATCTGCGCGGGCCATACGCCGACCGCAACACCGGCATTGCCCTGGCTTTCGCCATCCTGCTGCTGGTGGTGGCGGAACGGCAGAGCCTGCTCGACATCTATCCCCGGCCCGGCCATGAATACATCGGCAGCGCCGTCCTTGGCCTGCACATGCCGGTATGGTCCATCTTCATCGCCTTGTGCCTGCTGATCGCATTGGCTTTTCGCCTGGCAGTGCTCGGTGGCAACGACCACATGCGCGGCAATGACGCCGCGACCTTTCCCCTGATTGCCCGCGCGGCAAAGATCATCGGGCTTTACGTCATCGCTCTCTGCGCCATCAATTTCGTCTCGGCGATCATCCAGTGCGGCCTCGGTGAATGCCATACCATGGGTTACGCACTGCTGCCGAAATGAGCCTCAACGCTCCCCAAGTGCTGCCTCAACACCGGCAGCAACGTCGAAGAGCGCTCGGTCGTTGCCCCACGGAGCCATCAGCATCAGGCCGCAGGGTGCCTCGCCTTGCGCCTGCATCGGGATCGAGATGGCACAGCCGTTGAGGAAGTTGCCGACATAGGTATTGCGCAGGCTCATCGCGTTGTAGCGCAGATAGTCCTGGTCGGCAGCCAGCGCCGCGATCGGCGGCGCCGTGTTGAGGGTGGTCGGGAGGATCACCGCATCGAAGCCCGTGGAACGGGCCGCGAAGAGCGCGATCATGGCCCTGCGACTTTCAAAGTAGTCGAGATAGTCTGCCGCAAGAATCCCCTCCGCCAACTGCATGCGGCTGCGCACCCGCGGATCATAGGCATCGCCAACCGCCGCCATGCGGGCCCGATGATGCTGATAAGCCTCGGCTGCCACGATGCCTCCCTTTGCATTCATGGCTGGAATGCCCTTCAGCTCCGGAAAGGCGAGATCCGACAGAGCTGCACCCGCCTGTCCAAGCCTCTTCAGAGCACGCTGGAACGACTGCTCGACGGCCGGCTCAAGACCGTCCAACACGAACTCCCTTAGCACAGCAAGCCGGAGGCTAACCGGCGCGCGCGAAATCACCGGCGCCACGTCGTTGTCTGC
>JAPLOT010000566.1 GCA_026400595.1 Alphaproteobacteria bacterium
CGCGTGACTGTGGCTTTGCCCAATCTGGCGGCTTGCTATCCGATGGAGGACATGATGAGTTTGAAGTTCGAAGCTGTCGCACCGCGGGTGCAGCAATGGCGCTCCGCCCGCACCATGAAGAACGCCACGGCCCATCTCGACGACCGCATGCGCCGCGATGCGGGCCTGCCGGTGACCGTCACGGACCGCCGCGGCAACCGCGTGCCTCTCTATCCATTTCTCAACGGCTAACTCTTTCAGGGAGTGCATTCAGATGACACATCACGATCTGCAGGGCAATCATCTCACCGGTGCCAGCGCTGCTGCGGCATCAGCCTATGGCGATGCGCTGCGTCAGCTTGCGATCTATGCGGGCGACCCGCTGGCCATCGCCGACAGGCTTGTCGAAGACGAGCCCGGCTTTGGCATGGCCCATGTTCTCAAGGCCTGGCTTTTCCTGCTTGGAACCGACGCCAAGGCTGCCGCCGCTGCGCGTGAGGTGATTGCAAAAACCGAGGCGCTGGATCTCGACAGCCGCGAACAGGGTCATGTCGCGGCGATCAATCACCTGATCGAAGGCCGGTTTCACGCGGCGTCGCGGATTCTGGAAGACGTTGCGGCCGAAAATCCGCGCGATCTGCTGGCACTCATTGCAGGCCACCAGCTGGACTTCTTCACCGGCAGTTCGCAATTGTTGCGCGACCGCATTCTGCGCGCCATGCCGGCCTGGTCGAATTCCCTTCCCGGCTATCATGCCATGCTGGGCATGCGGGCTTTCGGACTTGAGGAAACGGGCGACTATGCCGGCGCCGAGGCGAGCGGGCGCGCGGCACTCGAAATCGAGCGTTGCGATGGCTGGGCCCGGCATGCCGTGGCGCATGTCATGGAGATGCAAAGCCGGCAGGACGAAGGCATCGCCTTCATGCGCGAGGACATTGATGGTTGGACGGCTGGCAGTTTCTTTGCGGTTCACAACTGGTGGCATCTCGCGCTCTATCACCTGGAGCTAGGCCAGGTGGATGAGGTACTCAAGTTGGTCGACGGCCCCATCCTGAATGCGCCGCAGGAACAGATGCTTGATCTTGTCGACGCGTCCGCCATGCTCTGGCGACTGCAGCTGCGCGATGTCGATCTTGGTCGGCGCTGGACGGATCTGGCGTGGCGCTATGAGGCTCTCTGGGTGCCTGGCTACTACGCCTTCAATGACCTGCACGCCACCATGGCCTTTCTTGGGGCTGGGCAACATGATCAGATCGAGCGCATCATTGCCGCGCAGGGAGCTGCGGAGGCGGACAACGTCATGTTCTCGCAGCACGTGGGTCTTCCGCTGATAAGGGCCTTTGTGGCCTTTCATGAGGGTCGCTATCGCGAAGCTATTCCGCTCCTGCAGTCGGTGCGTGGCATCTCCGCACGTTTTGGCGGCAGCCACGCACAGCGTGACATCATCGAACTGACGCTGATCGAGGCGGCCATACGCGGTGGCGAGGCCGAGCTGGCGCAGTCGCTGGGCCGCAATCGCCTGCAAACGCGGCATGACAGTCCGCTGGCGCAGCTACTGGCACGGCGAGCAGGGCTCAGCCTGGTGGCCTGATCAGAACAGATGGCTGGGACAGGCCTTGCGGCCGCTCCCATCTCTGCTTTATTGGGTTCCAGTCTCGATGTGGAGCTCATGATCACCGGCGACATCCTCGAATGGGCATGAGCAACGCCCCATAAGACGGCCCTCATTCACAATGGCCGCGCGCTGACCTATCGCAACCTGGCCAACCGCAGCCTTGCGATGATCGGCTACTTTCAGACCCAGGAACTGCAACCTGGCAGCACGGCGGTCATAGTGGTCCGAAGCCTGCTGAACAGCTGGATTGCCGTCTTTGCGCTGCGTGCTTTGGGCATCAACACGATAGCCGCTGAGTCTCTGCTGTAGATGCAGCGGCTTGACATGCAGGGCTCCGCCTATGTGATCGTCGATGCGGGCGAGAAGCAGGGCAAGGCAGATCAGACCCACATGGCACCGGGGCAGAGGCTGATCGACATGTCGCAGGTGCCGTCAACCCTGCCCGAAGCGGCGCGGGCAGAGCTTGCAGGGCCATGCGGCGGACACATCCTCTACACTTCCGGAACCACGGGGCAGTTCAAGAAGGTCTTCTATGGAGGTGACAAGGCCGAACGTGTTTGTGAGCACGTCGCCGACCGCTTTGCTCTGACCCAGGATACGGTGTTTCAGGTACTGTTCTTTCCGCTCTACAGCGTCGCGGGTTTCTTCTACCCGATGGCAACCTGGCAGACAGGCGGATGCGTGGTGCTGGATCAGACAGCCGGAGCCATCAGGGGCGCGCTGGCCCACGAAATCACGATGCTGTTCGCCTCACCCAACATCCTCATGGAAATCGTTCACGAGGCTGTCGTGCAACCCGGGAGGCGTGGCACCTTCACGATTTGCGTGGCCGGCGGCTTCCTCTCGGCGCGCCTTGCACAGCAGATAAGGGAATCCATTACGCACAGGATCAAGTACTATTATGGTGCTACGGAATGTATCGACATCCTGCGATCCGACGTCGAGAACGAGGACGAGCTGCATTGGCTGGAGCCCGCTGGCTGGCGGACCGTGCAGATCCTGAAGCCAGATGGCAGCGACTGTGATGTCGGCGAGGAGGGCGAGCTTGCTGTCCGCCTGACTGATATCGACTGTGGCGCCTATCTTGGTGACCCTGCGAGGAACGTCTTCAGCGCATTCTCGATGGAAGGCCGGTCTGCGTCTTTGCCCAGCTGGATTCCGCCGGAGATAATGAGGTCGTCGTCGCGATCGAGACCGGGAGTGTACCTTCGGACGCGCAGGTGCGCGAAGTCGCGGACCTCCTGCGCCGCTTTCACAAGATAAAGGTCACGGTCGTGTTGCGCTTTCCGCGCACGGCTACGGCCATGGCCAAGATCGACCGTCATGCCTTGCGCCGGCTCCTGAACGAGCGGCCGGCCTGAGCAAGGCGCGGTCTATAGCGGCTTCAGCCCCGCCTCGATCTGTGCGCGTCGCGGCTCGAGGAAGGGCGGCAGCGAGAGTGTGGTGCCCAGTCTCTCCATCGACTCGTCGGTGGCAAATCCTGGCGCGTCGGTGGCCAGTTCGAAGAGAATGCCGTTTGGTTCGCGGAAATAGAGGCTCTTGAACCAGAAGCGGTCCACTGGGCCACTGTTGGGAACGCGCATGGAGCTAAGCCGATCGGCCCAATCCTGATACTCCGTGGAGGGTATGTTGAACGCCACGTGGTGTACGCCGCCGGCGCCCTGCTGGGCGGGCGGCAGCTTCGGCTCCACGGCCACGTGGAGTTCGGCCACGGCGCCATCGCCGCCCATTGTATAGACATGGGTGTCGCCGAAACGCCGGGCAGGCGTCATGTTCATCAGCTTGGTCAATACCATGTCGGTAGGCTTGAGATCCGGAACGCTCATGGTGATAGGGCCGAGGCCGCGAATCTGGTGCTCGGCCGGAACCGGGCTTTCGGACCAGGCATGTGCCTCGCCGCTGTCATCCGCCACGAGGCTGAGGCGCTGGCCTTCCGCGTCTTCGAAGTCGAGCGTAGGACGGCCATCGCGCTCGACCACGTCACCATGCCGCACACCATGCGTCGTGAAACGGTGCTTCCAGTAGGTCAGCGTCTTGGAGTCTGCCACGCGGAATCCGGTGCGGGTGATGGAATGGGTGCCGCGATCCTCGCGGCCGACCGGCCAGTCGAAGAAGGTAATGTCGGTTCCTGGAGAACCGACGCCATCTGCATAGAAGAGGTGGTAGGCCGATGTGTCGTCCTGGTTCACCGTCTTCTTCACCAGACGAAGGCCAAGAATCTTGGTGTAGAACTTGTGGTTACCCGGAGCATCGGCTGTGATCGCCGTAAGGTGGTGAAAGCCCTTGAGCTGCATGTGTCAGGTTCCGGCGCGCCAGACCGTGGCGGCGATCATGTTGGGGAGCTTTCGTGCGCTCCGGCCTCGCACATATCGGACCGCGGATTCTGGAATGCAAGCACTGCCAGCGGCTTTCCAGTCCCGGGGATCAGCCGCCCTGAATGCGCGGCAGGAGGTAGATTTCCGCACCCTCGGGGAGGGGTTCCTGCCAGCTGTCGCGAAAAATCTTGCCGTTGATCGAGACCGCGACGCCGCGCGCGATATGCGGCGCCATGCCTGGGTAGTCCTCTTCCAGCTTGCGGAAGAGCTCGCGGATGGTCTTGGCCTGGACATGAACGAGGGGCGCTCCGCCCGCTGCCGGACGGAGCGCCCCCCACAGGTGGATCTCGGCCAAATCAGTCCTTCCGAGCCGCCTCAAGCGCCTTGAGCACGCGCGGCGGCGACATCGGCACATGGGTCATGCGGACGCCGAATGCGTTGGACATGGCATTGGCGATGGCGGCGATGGGCGGCACGATCGAGGTCTCGCCAACGCCGCGCACGCCATAGGGGTGGTTAGGGTTGGGGATCTCCAGGATCTGGGTATCGATCATCGGCAGGTCCGAGCACACCGGGATACGGTAGTCGAGGAAGCCGGCGTTCTGCAGCCGACCGTCCTTGCCATACACATATTCCTCGTTCAGCGCCCAGCCGATGCCCTGGGCGGCGCCGCCCTGATACTGGCCCTCGACATAGGTGGGGTGAACCGCCTTGCCGGCGTCCTGGATGACCGTATAGCGCATGATGCGCGAACGGCCGGTTTCCGGATCGACTTCCACGTCGCAGATATGGGTGGCGAAGGACACGCCGGCACCGTCCGCGACGATCTCGGCATGGCCGGCCACCGGTCCGCCAGTGTTGGCGGCGGCTGCGGCGATCTCCTTGAGCGAGAGCGGCGCGAGGTTGCCGTACTTCTCGCCCACCGCCTTGGCATGTCCGGGCGGCGCGTTCCTTCAGCACGCCGATGGCGTTGCGGGCTGCGAAGATGCCGGCCATGGATGAGGAGAATGTGCCGCGGCTGCCGTCGGTCATGTCGTTGTGACCGAGCGTTCCGGTGTCGGCGACAAGGCACTTCACCTGGCTGTAGGGAATGCCGAGTTCCTCGGCGACGCAAAGCGCCAGCGAGGCGCGCGAACCGCCGACGTCCACCGTTCCCACCGTCAGCGTCACCGAACCATCCTGGCCGACGTTGAGGTCGGTGCAGGTCTGGCCGCCAAAGTTGAACCAGAATCCGCAGGCCATGCCACGGCCCTGGTTGGGGCCAAGCGGCGCCGACATGTGCGGATGCTTCCTGGCCGCCTCCAGCGTCGGTCCAATGCCGATGGGACCATAGACCGGGCCATAGGAGGACTTGGTGCCCTGCTTGGCCGCGTTCTTGATGCGGACATCGAGCGCATCCATGCCGATCTTGTGGGCGAGTTCGTCGACCACGCTCTCGACAGCGAAGGCCGCCATGGGCGCCGAGGGTGCGCGATAGGCCGCCGACTTCGGACGGTTCACCAGCACCTCGTAGCCGCGGGTGCGGACATTCTTCAGATCGTAGCATGCAAAGGACGTCATGGCGCCCAGCTCAGCCCACATGCTGAGATAGGGACCAGAGGCATAGCGGAGTTCCGCCGAGCCAGCCGTGATGGTTCCGTCCTTCTTGATGCCGATCTTCACGTCGATCGAGGTGGCGCTGGTCGGTCCCGAGGCGCGGAACACCTCGTCGCGGGTCATGACCAGCTTTACCGGGCGATTGGCCTTGCGCGACAGCGCCAGCGCCACCGGTTCGGCCCAGACATGAGTCTTGCCGCCGAAACCACCGCCGATCTCCGAAGAGGTCACGCGCAGCTTTGACACATCCATGCCCAGCAGCATGGCGCAGTGATTGCGATAGACGAAGTGGCCCTGGGTGCAGACCCAGAGTTCGCCCGTGCCATCGGGCGAGACGGATGCCACGCAGGCATGGGGCTCGATATAGCCCTGGTGCGTCTGCTCGGTCTTGAAGTTGCGCTCGATCACGAAGTCGGCCTCAGCGAAGCCGGCCTCGACGTCGCCATGGCCGAATTCGGTGACCTTGGCGATGTTGGAGGCCTTCTTGGGCTTGGGCTCAACGCCTTCGGTGAAGCAGTTGGCGTGCAGCACCGGGGCCGAGGCCTTCACGGCGTCGTCGACTTCGGTGACGTGCGGCAGGACTTCGTAGTCCACCTTGATAAGCTTCAAGGCTGCCTTGGCGGTTGCCATGTCGGTGGCCGCGACGGCGGCGACCGCGTGGCCGTCATAGAACACCTTGGTGCGGGCCATGCAGTTGTCGAGGATGTCGAACATGCCCTGGTCGCCGTTGGTGAGGTCCGGCAGGTCGGCGGCGGTCATCACCGCCTTCACGCCCGCCAGCTTCTCGGCCTTGGACGTGTCGATCTTCTTGATCTTCGCGTGGGCGTGCGGGCTGCGCAGCACGAGGCCAACGAGCTGGCCCGGCAGGTTGTGGTCCGCGCCATACTTGGCGCGGCCCGTGACCTTGTCGATGCCGTCGGGGCGCAGCGGGCGGGTGCCGACGGACTTGAAGGTCTTGGCCGTATAGGAGGCGTCGAGCGGCATGGTCAGGCTCCTCTCATCACTTTGGCGGCGTCCTGGACGGCGCGCACGATCTTGTCATAACCGGTGCAGCGGCAGAGATTGCCGGCCAGACCGAAGCGGATTTCTTCCTCAGACGGGTCCGGGTTCTTTTCCAGCAGCGCCTTGGCGGCGATCAGGAAGCCCGGTGTGCAGATGCCGCACTGGAGGGCGGCATGCTCGATGAACTTGGTCTGCAGCGGATGCAGCGTGGCGCCATCCGCCATGCCTTCCACAGTCTCGACCTCGCGGCCTTCGGCCTCGACACCGAGGACGAGGCAGGCGCAGACGAGGCGGCCGTCGACCTGCACGGAGCAGGCCCCGCAGTCGCCCGTGCCGCAGCCTTCCTTGGCGCCGGTCAGGCCCAGGCGGTTCCGCAGCGCGTCCAGCAGGGTTTCATTGGGCTCGCAGGCGAACTCGATCGGATCGCCATTGATGGTGGTGGAAACGAGAACGGCCATTGTTACTTACCTCCTGCGCGCGTGTACGCGATCTTCGCGGCGCGCTTCGTCAGCACGGCTGCAACCTTGGTGCGGAACTCGATGGTGCCGCGCTTGTCGTCAATGGGGCGGCAGGCAGCGGATGCGGCCTCGCCCAGCTTCTCCAGCGCCGCATCATCGAGCTTGGTGCCGATGATCGCCTTGGCGGCTGCCGAAACGAGCAGCACGGAG
>JAPLOT010000473.1 GCA_026400595.1 Alphaproteobacteria bacterium
CGCTCCTGCTCCTGCCGGCAGTTTGTTGCCGTCAAGTGACGGAGGGAAAGATGTGAAGGCAGGCTCAGCCCGTAGGGTCGCACCGTTGTCAGGGGCAAGTCCTGCCTCCTCGCGGAGAGTGTCGAGCGGCGCGCTGACCAATGCTACAACACGGGCCTCGGCTTGACTGTTGGTGGAGGCAACCCGGGCGACCGGAATGTCTGCCTCCGTAGCCGCTACCATTGCGCCGAACTCCATCGATTCCCGCACGATCAACTCCGGCTGCCAGGTGTTGATGGTGGCGCGTAGTCCGGGCAAGGCAGCCCGAGCGTTGAGGTCGGCGAAAATCTTGCTGACTGCAGTTTCGACAACCTCGTCGGCAGACATGTTGGCGAAGTGCCTCGAAATTTCGCTCAGTTTCTTGTCGCCTGGGTGACCGAACACCGCATGGTCAAGCCCAGCATCGCGTATGATGGTACCGGCGTCCTGCGGGGCGGCAAACAGAACCTCATGGCCACGGTTCAGCATCGCATGCGCATAGGGAAGAAGCGGTCGGATGTGGCCGGTCATCCTCATGGATGAAAACAGTATGCGCACGCTGATCCCCTAGTCCCATTCGTTGCCCCGCAATCATCGATGGACGAAGTGACGGCCAAGTCCGTCATGATCCGAGCCGGCCGGTGATTCAACGAAGCATTGCACCGTTTGGTGGTCGAGAACAGGGGGAGTCGGAACATTCGGAATTGGCAAGTCTGCATTGGGTCATTCGCGTCGTTTCAGCCATGTCCGGGCGATGTCAGCTAATCCTCTGACAGCGGACCTGCTGCGCTAGAGCGGAATGACCCTACGCGGAACCGTATCCAGCACGACACTTCGCGTTGAACGGCGAGCCTGCACCCGGTCGATCCAATGGCCGGACAGGTTGTCGAGTAACACTTTTCGGTCCCCCACCATGGTCAGGGAAGCATGGCTGCTGCCAGGGGTCCCAAGGCAAGATTGGGACGCGCTTTAATCAGCCAAGAATACCCCCTCGATCCCCATCCCCTGGACAGGTGGTCGTCAATCCCGAAGCGCTGTCGAATGAGCCGAGACCGTCGGTCTGAACAGGCACCACAAGGACGTTGCATGGTCAAGCCGTCCTTCGCCGCAGGGCTCGAACCCGAGGCGCCGATAGAAGTCCAGGTTTTGTGGCATGGCCGTCTCGAGAAAGATCCCGGTGGACTGCGGATCTGCGTCCGACAGACGCGAGTACGCATCGACAAGCGCCCGGCCCATCCCCTTGCCTCGAGCCGTCACGCCAACGCCAATCACGCCGAGGTAATAGTGGGGTGCAGCAGGCCTATGCTTGGTGCCTATCGCATCGGTTCGTGCGAAGCGTTCGGCCAGTCCCTCATGCTTCGCCTCGAACTCCGACCATCTCTTGACGTACGAGGGCAACCAGTCCGGCCGCCGCGTATCATCGCCCATGGCGACGCCGAGCACACGGTCCTCCTCCTTCAACAGCAGGACCGGCATGCCGAGAGTCAGATGTTCGTCCATCATGATCGTGAAAAATTCTCGGACAAGATCATGCCGAAGGGTGTGTTCTCCTGGAAAGAAATAGGCCATGAGAAGGTCGTCCGCGAAGGCCTCAGCGAGGCACGAGGCTGCGAGTGCCACGTCCTCAACTCCGGACTTTGCGATTTCCATGGCGCTTCCCTCGATTGTTGCGCACGCAGGCGATAGTTCCACATCCGTCGCGGTAGGGCCGTCGCGCTGTGATTTCGCCAAGCCAGGTACAGGGGCCATCACCCAGGTTCAGCACTGTCAGTTCTGATATGCAGTGCGCCAATGTGCCAGCCGACGCCACTCGTCGCCAGGCCATTTACTGATACAGTACGGATACGGGTGAAGCCGCAGCAGGGTCGCCAAAAAGGAAACCGCCGTAACCCATTGGAGTTACGGCGGTTTTTGGTTGCGGGAGCCAGATTTGAACTGACGACCTTCAGGTTATGAGCCTGGCGAGCTGCCGCGTAGTTCGATCTCTGATCGGCGGGCCGGAGCGCAGTCCTGCGCATTCGGCCCTAAACGCCACTTTCCGCACTCGTACCCAACCAACACGCCCATATACCTGATGGCTGACCGAGATCAGCCATACAGCCAGCGAAAGCTCATGCTAGCCTTGTGGGCTCTGGACGGGTTCGCCGTCGTCCCCACCGCCGCGATCGATCCGCCTCACCGGGCGGCGTCTCCCGCGGTCCCCGCGCCTATCGGGTCTGTGTCACTAGTTTCATTTTATACCTTGCCCATCTGAGGACCAATGTGGCTGCGATGCTCGTCGCTCTCATGGTGGAGATGATCGAGATTATGGCCACGGCGCCGTCTATTGCGACCCCTCGCCAAGGAGATGCACCTCTGCGGCGTGCCCGCTCAGCGCCTCGAGCTCAGCGTCGGACAGGACCAGGAATCCGCTGCGGTCCAGAGCCCCGTCGATTGCGGCTAGCGGCGTGCCGGGGGGTGGCGCGGCAAGGCCCA
>JAPLOT010000105.1 GCA_026400595.1 Alphaproteobacteria bacterium
ATGGGCCAGGTGAATTCGCAGCGCACCGCATCCGACCTGCAGACCGCACGAATCTGAACGGCCTGCCGCCAAGGACCGGGCTGACCGCATCGCACCGCAACCTGGCCGTGCTGTCTTGACAGGGCACAACACAAGATGTCCCCTTGCTCAACCGAAAACAAAGGGAATGCGGGATGGACTACCTTGCTCCAAGCAACGAATGGTTCGGCCATCTGGCCTATGCGTGCCTCGCCGCCTCCTACTTCATGACCAACATCTTCTGGCTGCGCGTGCTGGCGGTGGTCAGCATGCTGCTCGAACTTGCCTATTTCAACTATGCGGGCGGCGACCTCACCACCGGCATGTCCTGGAACGCCGTCTTCGTCGCCATCAACCTGTATCAATTGTTCTGGCTATTGCGCGACCGCCTGACACTGAAGCTCCCGGAACATGATGGACCGGTGCTTCGCAGCGCGCTGACCGGCCTCGACGACGCCCAGATCGCCCGGCTTCTCAAGGCCGCACACTGGAAGACCGCAGCCAAGGGCAAGACGCTTACCACGCAGCACAAACCGGTGGATGAACTCTACTTCATCTGTTCGGGCCGGTTGAGCGTCCAGGTCGATGGTTCGGTAATGGCCCGGCTCGAAAAGGGATCCTTTGTCGGCGAGATCGCCTATCTCACGGGGAACCCGGCAACCGCGACGGTCGTCGTCGACGAGCCCTGCCGCATCCTGGCCTTCTCGCGGACACGGCTGGCAAAGGTAGTGGCATCCGACACCCACATCAACGGCATCATCTATCAGATGCTTGGTCGCGATCTGGCAATGAAGATGGGCCAGGCCAATCGGCGCCATATGGCCGGACCGGAAAGCCTGGCACAGGTCTAAGACAATGGTTTCGTCAGTAGGCAGACTATTCGAAGCCTAGTTCCGCGGCGCATAAGGGCCGGACTGGCGCACATACCAGTCCCAATAGGTCAGGAGAATCCGCGCCTTGTTGAAGGACAGGCTGTCGAAGACATTCTGCAGCTCCTCGATGACGCGGCCGGGCCGGATGATCGCATTCTCGCCGCTTCCCAGATTCAGCATGGCCTCCGACAGCTGGCCGCGCGGATAGCCCAGCGCCTTGAGGATCACGGCCATGGGCTCACCTTCCCGATCGGCAAAGATGCGCAAGGCCGTGTCGCGGCTGATGCCGGCGGCCTCGGCCAGGACCTGGGCGCCTTCGTCCAGGCGGAACTCCGTGACAAGGCTCAGGGCGGCCTCGATCGTCTCGCGTGGCGGGAAACGGGTGTCGGCGGGTGGAATGTCGCCGCCGCCCGTGGCCAGCGTGATGCGCAGGATCTTGTTGAGCGTCTCGGAGTCGGTGAGGAAGCGCGAGAGGATGTAGCGGCGGAGCTCCGGCGGAACGAACCAGAAGAGTTCGAAGGCAACCGGCGGCGGGAGGTCCGGCCGGGTCACCAGGGGCGCGAGGATGGCATGATGCTCGCTCGCCACTTCGCCGAGCACGTAGAAGGCATCATGAGAGAAGGCAGCGCCGGGATTGCGCACCAGGGTAAGCACGACGGATGGATCGCCCAGGGCAATCAGCCTGTCGGCCAGGACCGGCGAGATCACGCGGCGCCTCGCGATCATGCGGCGTTTGCCGGCATCCGCTTCATTCGCGGCCGTGATGAGATCCTGATCGGTGATGTGCATGCAGCGCTCGAGCAGCGGCGCCACCACCTCGGACCGCGGATCGCGGATCAGCTTTGCCACCAGCAGGGCCGGCGGGGTTTCCATGATGGCCACCCGCTCGACGACGGCAAGCAGCTGCTTCACCGGAATGCGCGGCAGGATCCGGAGCAAGGTATCGGCCGCGAGCGCACGCTCCTGGGGAAGACCGGAAGCCGCTCCCATCGACATCATCTCCAGAAGCGAAAGGGCCAGTTCCCCGCTCTCCTCGTCGGCCTCGGCAGTCTCGGCGGGCTTCGGCTCGGCCAACGCCTTGAAGGTCACGGCAAAGGGATCGGGCTCGGGCTTGGACTTCCACAGCACCGACGGTGGTGGCGGTGGCGCAATCGGTACTGCCTCGATGACCGGAGCCAGTACCGGTGCCGGGACGGGCGCGGAAGGCGGGACGGCCGGGGACACGGGCGATTCGGGCTGCGCCTCCGCCGGACGCTCAGGCTCGCTTTCGGCCATTTCGGCCAGTTCGCGCAGGAAGGCATTGCGTTCGGCCGCCGTCGGCTTGGCATAGACCGAGTCGGCGATCGTCTTGATCATCGCCTCGAACACCCGGTCGGCAATGGGCGACACGGGCTTCGTGGCCTCGGCCACCTGCACCGCGGGCAGGACCGTCGGGATCTGGTGCTCGGGCTTTGGCGCCACCGGCTCGGGGACGGGCTGCGGCGTCGCGTCTTCGATCACCTCTTCGAGTTCGGCTGCAGCTTCCGCGGCGGGCTGGTGATTGCCAGCAATAACTCGGACACGGAACGGGCCAAGGGCTCGCTGACGCTGGACGGCCGGACCATGACTTTTGCCGGCGGCGCCACCCTCGCGACTTCCAGGGGCTACAGCGGCGTCGGCCAGAATGCGCTGGCAACGCTGACCCTGCAGAACGGCGCCATACTGAACTTGGGCGGCAACATGGT
>JAPLOT010000523.1 GCA_026400595.1 Alphaproteobacteria bacterium
TGCTGGCGCGGCTGATGGGCGCCGACTCCTACGGACTCTACGTGATCGCCTGGACCTGGATGCTGGCGCTGGGCAGCGTCGTATCGCTGGGCCTGGCCGATGCCGCCATGCGGTTCGTGCCGCGCTACGTGGCGCGGGGCCGGGCGCCGCAGGCCGCCAGGTTCTTCCGGACCGGCGTCGGCAGCGTGACCCTCGCAGGTCTCCTCGTGGCCACCGCCGGCGCCGGCATTCTTCAGATTCTTCCGCTCGACCGGCCGCTGCTGACACTGGTGACGGTGGTTGCCGTGGGGCTTCCTTTCGTCGCCTTCGAATACTTCCTCGAAGGCATGGCGCGCAGCCTGGGCTGGTTCCGCCTGACCGGCATCGCCATCTACATCGTGCGGCCCATGCTGATCGCGCTGGCCTGCCTCGCACTGCATGGCGCGGGTGTCGGACTGACCGCGCCGCTGGTCGGCACGGTGACGATCCTTGCGGTGGCGGCAACGGGACTGACCACCTATTTCACGCTGGTGATGCACCTGCGGCCCGCGGCAGGGCCGCGCCGCCCGGCGGGCCGACTGCGGCGGCTCTGGCTTGGCGCGGCGCTTCCGATGCTGGTGGTCTCGAGCCTCGATGACCTCTTTCCGGCGCTCGACGTGATGCTGGTCGGCGCATTGCTGGGACCGGCCGAGGCCGCCATCTATTTCGCCGCCGGCCGCCTGCTCGCGCTGGCGCATTTCGCGCAGTACGCAGTCCACTTCGTCAACGGGCATGCCATGAGCCTTGCGCTCGCGGGTGCCGCAGATCAAAGCGTCGCGCGCTGCCTTCAACGGGCAACAGCGGTTTCCGCCCTCGCCACCCTGGTTGCACTTGGCGCCACGCTCGCCGCCGGGCCGCTTCTGCTCGGACTCTTCGGACAGGACTTCATCCACGGCTATGCCGCCATGTGTCTTCTCGCCGTCGGGCTTCTGGGACGATCGCTGGCCGTCCCCGCACAAGAGTATCTGCTGCTCTCGGGGCGGAGCCGGGTCCTGATGCGGATCGGGGCCATCACGCTCGCGGTTCTTGCCGCGCTGTGCGCCGTCCTGGCGCCGGCTTTCGGCCTCACGGGGGCCGCAACCGCCGCGGCCATTGCCCAGCTGCTGCGCAGCCTGCTCCTCATCCGCGCCACCCGGCGCATGGGTGGCCTGCTGGTCCTGCCGCCGCTGCGCCTTGGGCGGCAGCGCTTCATTGCCGCGACTGGCGGTTCGCAGTAAGTCTTCGACGGGATCGATCAGCGAGGAGATGCGGCATGGACCGGTTCATCGGTGGTTGCCTGTGCGGCGAAGTGCGCTTCGTGGCGAGCGGCCGCCCCTATCGCGTCGGACTGTGCCACTGCATGGACTGCCGCAAGCATCACGGCGCATTGTTCCATGCCTCCGCGATCTTCCCCGAGAGCGCCGTGAGCGTAGACGGCGAGACGCGCGACTATTGCGGACGGCATTTCTGCCCGCGCTGCGGCTCTTCCGTCTTTGCCCGGACGGGCGACGAGATCGAGGTGAACCTCGGTTCACTGGACGCGCCCGACCTGCTGCGGCCAACCTACGAAAGCTGGACAAGCCGCCGCGAATCCTGGCTGCCGCCGTTTCCGCTCAAGCGGCGATACGCGCGCGATCGCGATACTACCGGACGGTTCGAGGACTGACGGGCATCGGCA
>JAPLOT010000556.1 GCA_026400595.1 Alphaproteobacteria bacterium
GCCGCCGAGCAGCTCGTAGACCGGCTTGTTCAGCGCCTTGCCGATGATGTCCCACAGCGCGATCTCGATGCCGGAGAGCACGCCCATGAGCGAGATGTCGGGGCGCTGCGAGAAGCCGGAGGAATAGACCTTGCGCCACAGGCTTTCGAGCTGGAACGGGTCCATGCCCTCGACATAGCGGCCGAAGGTGTCCTCGATCATCGCCGTCATGGCCTTCGGCCCGAAGGTGTCGCAATAGCATTCGCCGATGCCGCTGATGCCAGTGTCGGTGGTGAGCTTCACGAAGATGAAGTAGCGGCCGCCCCAGGAGGGCGGCGGATTGCCGACGATGAAGACTTTGAGGTCTCTGACTTTCATGTTTTCTGCCCTCCCGGAATGGCCTGCTCTTACCAGTTCGGACGGCGGGCGCACGATGAAATTTTCTAACCACGCGTGAGCGGAACGCCCTTGTTTCCGGGGCCTTGGTCACTGCATAACGAGCCTGATTCACCGGGGGGCGGATAGGCCGTGGAGTTCGACTTCATCATCGTGGGCGCTGGTTCCGCCGGCTGCGTGCTGGCTGAGCGGCTCACGGCGGATGGGCGCCACAGCGTGCTGGTGCTGGAGGCGGGCGGCAGCGACCGCCGCTTCTTCGTGCAGATGCCCTTGGGCTATGGCAAGACCTTCTACGACCGCCGCGTCAACTGGATGTACCAGGCCGAGCCCGACCCCGGCCTCAACGGGCAGCGCGACTTTTATCCGCGCGGCAAGATCCTGGGCGGCTCCTCCTCGATCAATGCCATGGTCTATATCCGCGGCCATGCCGAGGACTATGACGACTGGAAGCGCGCCGGCAATCCGGGCTGGGGCTTCGACGAGGTGCTGCCCGCCTACAAGGCGATCGAGGATTATGCCGCGGGCGATCCCGCCTATCGCGGGCGGGGCGGGCCGCTGCACATCTCCGACATTGGCGACGACGCGCATCCGCTGTGCCGCAACTACATCGCCGCGAGCGAAGCGGCGGGCCTCGCCTTCACTGCCGATTTCAACGGCGCGGAACAGGAGGGCGTCGGCCTCTATCAGCTCACCACCAAGGGCGGCCGCCGCATGTCGGCGGCGCGCGCCTTCCTGCGCCCGGCGATGCGGCGGAGAAACCTGAAGGTGGAGATGCATGCGCAGGTGACGCGTATCCGCTTCGAGGGGCGGCGGGCCACGGGCGTCGACTACGTTCAGCGTGGCATGAGCCGGTCCGCGACGGCGCGGCGCGAGGTGATCCTCGCGGGCGGCGCCATCAACACGCCGCAGCTTCTGCAGCTCTCGGGCATCGGGCCGGGCGCGCTGCTGCAGCGGCACGGCATTCCTGTCGTGCTGGACAATGCCAATGTCGGCGCCCGCATGCAGGATCATCACGGCATCAACTATACCTGGCGCATGACGGTGCCGACGCTGAACGACGCGCTCCGGCCCTGGTGGGGCAAGCTGCGCGCCGGACTGCAGTACATTTTCACGCGGCGCGGGCCGCTGTCGCTCTCGGTGAACCAGGGCGGCGGCTTCTTCCGCACCGATCCCGCCCAGCCGCGGCCCAACATGCAGCTCTACATGCAGGCCTTCTCGACGCTGATCCCCAAGGAAGGCGAGCGGCCGCTGCTGACGCCCGATCCCTTTCCCGGCCTGTCGCTGGGTCTCTCCAACTGCCGACCGACCAGCACGGGCGCGGTCGAGATTCAGTCACCCGATCCCTTCACCCATCCGCGCCTGACATTCCATGCCTATGGCACG
>JAPLOT010000154.1 GCA_026400595.1 Alphaproteobacteria bacterium
CGCGGTCGCGGGCGGGCTGCCGTCAATCAAGGCTTTCCTGCCGAAACTCCGGCTGGCACATCTGGCGGCAAATCTTGGCGCGGTTGAGACCGTCGTCGGCCCGCCGTTGACCACGAGCCACGTCGAGTGCACCGCGGAGGAACGTGCCGCCGCGGGCATCCCGGAGGGCCTGGTGCGCTACTCGACCGGCATTGAGGACGCGGACGACCTGATCGCCGATCTCGAGCAGGCCTTGGCAGGCGTCTGACGCTTTCCCATATGCGGGAACATGCTGACAGATCCCCTTGGCGCGTCGGCGCCGGCACCCGACGACTCGGAGCTTCATGATGCCTATTCCACCGCCGTGATGGGTGCGGTTGAGCGGGCAGGCCCCGCCGTGGTCCACATCGCCGTCCGGCGCGGCAGTGCGGCGGGGGGCTCGGGCTCCGGGCTGGTGGTCGCCTCCGATGGCCTGATCCTGACCAACAGCCATGTCGTCACGGGCGCCGGCGCCATCGAGGTGGCGATGGCGGATGGGCAGCGCTCCGCGGCCCGCCTGTTGGGCGAGGACCCGCACAGCGACATCGCCGTATTGCGGACCGACGAACCGCTGGGCGCGCCGGCGCTGTCACTCGCCGATTCCAAGTCGATCCGCGTTGGCCAGTTGGCCATTGCGATCGGCAATCCGCTGGGCTTCGAGAAAACGGTGACGGCCGGTGTGGTCAGTGCCGTGGGGCGGTCGCTCCGCGCCTCGACCGGACGCCTGATCGACGACGTGATCCAGACCGACGCGGCACTCAATCCCGGCAATTCGGGCGGACCCCTGGTCGACTCCCGGGGCCGGGTGATCGGCATCAATACCGCTGTGATCCGTGGCGCCCAGGGCATCTGCTTCTCGGTTGCCGCCAACACGGCGCTCAACGTGCTGACGCAGATCCTGCAGCACGGCCGCATCCGCCGCGCGGGACTCGGGATCGAAGGCGCCACGACCCACATTCCGCGCCATGTGGCGCGCTATGCCGGAATCGAGCAGGCTGCCGGCGTGCGGGTGATGGCGGTGGCCAAGGACAGTCCCGCAGCTGAAGCAGGGCTTCTGGCCGGCGACCTTCTTGTCGCCATCGACGATCAGCCGGTGCTTGGCATCGACGACATGCTGCGGCTTCTCAATCACGAGCGCGTGAATGTTCCGGTGAAGCTCTCACTGCTGCGCAAGGGCGAGGCGCGCAGCCGCTATGTGACGCCCTTCGAACGGCGCTAGACCGCCTTGGCGTGGCGGTTGGGGACGGACACGAAGTGCGTGTCGAAGACGGTGGCGACGGTGCGCAGGAAGAGGCGATGGCGCGGAACGACGGCGACCCGTGTTCCGTCCAGTGTGGCCAGACCCGCGCCGATGGCCGGCAGAAGCTTGTCGGGAACATCCGCGAAGCCCTCGAGCCCGAAGCCATGGCGGGCGGCAATCTTCGCATAGTCGACGCTCAGATCGCACATCAGCCGTTCGATGATCGCGGCGCGCATGCGGTCTTCCTCGGTGATGGAGAGGCCGCGGGTAACGGGGCTCTCGCCACGCGCGATCGCCCCGGACCATTGCAGCGTGTCGCGCGCCGACTGGACGAAGCCCTGCGGGAACTCGCCGATGGCCGAGGCACCGAAGGAGAGAAGGGCATCGGCGACGTCGGTCGTATAGCCCTGGAAGTTCCGCCGCAGCGCGCGGTTTCCCGCGGCAATGGTGAGTTCGTCATGAGGCAGCGCGAAGTGGTCGAGCCCGATCGCCGCATAGCCTGCGCCACAGAGTTCTTCCTCGATGGTCACAGCCTGATGATAACGCTCGGCGACGCCGGGAAGCTCGGCCTCGTCGATCATCTTCTGGTGTTTCTTGAACCACGGCACATGGGCATAGCCGAACACGGCGATCCGGTCGGGCTGCAGCTCCGCCGCCTGGCGTGCCGTGCGGGCGACGCTCTCGACCGTCTGGGCCGGCAGCCCGTACATGAGATCGAAGTTCACGGCCTTGAAGCCGGCGGCACGCAGGAACTCGGTGGCCGATGCCACCAGCCCATAGGTCTGCAGCCGGTTGATCTTCATCTGCACCGGGGTGGCAAAGTCCTGGACACCGAAGCTGATGCGGTTGAAGCCGAGCCCCGACAGAACCCTGGCGCGCTCGCGAGTGAGCGTGCGGGGATCGGATTCCAAGGCCACTTCCGCGCCGCTGGCGAGTCCGAAGCCCTTGTCCACGGCCGCCAGGATTTCGGCGATATGCATGTCATCGAGATAAGTGGGCGTTCCGCCGCCGAAGTGGAAATGCTTGACCCGGCCCTTGCGGCCGTTGAGCAGCCCGGCGCTGCGCTCGATGTCGCGGATCAGATGTTCGACATAGCGGGCCGCGCGGTCATAGCTGTTGGGCACCGAGGTGTGGCAGCCGCAGTACCAGCAAAGCTGGCGGCAGAAGGGGATGTGGACATAGACCGAGAGCGAGGCCTCGGGCGACAGCCGGGTGAGCCATTGATCCGCCGTGACGCCCGGAAAATCAGGCTGGAACTGCACCGCCGTGGGATAGGAGGTGTAGCGGGGAACGTCCTGCAGGGCGAAGGGGAGCAGCTTCTTGTCCATGGAAGTTGACACTGATCCAGCATGACAGTGAACTCCTTGACCTTGATCAAACCGCAGGCCGCATTTTCAGTGTCCGAGCCGGCTGAGGATCTGGCCGGCAATCTCGGCCGGAGTCGACCGGGCGGCATCCACGGTGAGATCGTAGGGTATGTTGCGGTGCACACGCACGAACTGCCAGCGGGCCAGGCCGATGTCGCGGTCGCCGCGCTGCCTTTCCCGCGCTTCTATCACGTCGAGCGGAGCCATGACGCCCACCCACAGGACATCGAGTCCGGCAAGGGCGAGGCGACAGGCGCTGCCATCCTCGTCGACTAGCACGTCATCGACGATGATATTGTTTCCGGAGCGGGCCAGCGCGGCGATGGAGGCGCGCATTCCTGCAAGGAGGCGGTTCACCGCGGGACCACAGACGATCTCGACTTCAGGCGGCGACGTATCATGGCGGATGAAGCTGAGGCCCTCGGGATGGTCCATGTATCGGGCCGGCAGCATGTCGAGAAAGGCATCCATCTGGACGTGGAGCCAGGCCTCGGGCGACAGGTCCTGCAGCGCCCTTGCGATGGATGACTTGCCGACGCTGCCGACGCCGTTGAGGATGATGACCCGGCCCGGCGGCGGCGCTGTCAATAGAGCCCCGTCTTGTAGTCCCCTTCGACATTCGCGTCGGCGGCCGAGGCGACGGTCTCGTCGACGCCGGCTTCGCAGGTCTGGTCCAGGATGATGCGCGCGATCGACGGCATCTGGCTGCGGTCCTGCCGGTAGTCGTCGTGCCAGAGCTTCGAGCGCTTCAGCGCCTTGGCGCAGTGCAGGAACACCTCCTCGACCGTCACGAGAATGCCGACCTTGGGCTGTTTGCCCGTCACGATGCAGTGCTTGAGCAGGTCCTCGTCATCGGTGATGGCAGCCTTGCCGGACACCCGCAGCGTGTCTTCGAAACCGGGAATGAAGAAGAGGCAGGCGACATTCGGATTCGCCACGATGTTGGACATGGTGTCGAGGCGGTTGTTGCCGGGCCTGTCGGGGATCACGAAAGTGCGGTCATTGACGATGTGGATGAAGCCCGGAGGATCGCCGCGCGGACTGAGGTCGGCCTTGCCCTCGGCATTGGCCGTCGAGATCACCAGGAAGGGCGACATGGCGATGAACTGGCGCGAGTACTTGTCGAATGCGGGACGAGTCTTCTGGATGGCGAGCGGGTGAACCTCGCCGAAGCGCGCGCGCAGCTCTGTCTCCGATCCGATCATGCGTCGCGCGCTCCTTCCTTGCGGACCCAGGCTTCCATCTGATCGAGACCGCGCTCGACGATGTCGAACATCTCGTGCACCTCGTCGGTGGTGATGATGAGCGGCGGGCAGAAGGCGACCGAATCCTGGATGTTGCGGACGATGAGGCCCAGCTCCTGCATGGTGTTGACGGTAGTGGCGCCGATCATGCGCTTGGGATCGAAGGATCGCTTGCTGGCCTTGTCGGCCACCAGTTCGATGGCGCCGATGAGGCCGGTGCCGCGCGCCTCGCCGACCAGCGGATGGTCCGCCAGCTTGCGCAGGCGCGACTGGAAGAGCGGCGCCATCCTGGCGGCGTTTTCGATGATCTTGTCGCGCTGGTAGATCTCGATGGTCTTGAGCGCCACGGCGCAGCCGACCGGATGGGCCGTATAGGTATAGCCATGGCCGAAGGTGCCGAGCTTGCGGCTCTCATCCAGCATGGCCTGGTAGAGATCTTCCTCGATGGTCAGCGCCGACATGGGGAAATAGGCCGAGGTGATGGCCTTGGCCATGGAGATGGACTGGGCCTTCATGCCGAAGGTCTCGGTGCCGAACCACTTGCCGGTGCGCCCGAAACCGCAGATCACCTCGTCGGAGATGAAGCGGATGTCGTATTGAGCGAGGATGGCATTCACCTTCTCGAAGTAGCCCTTGGGCGGCACGATGACGCCGCCGGCGCCCATGATCGGCTCGGCGATGAAGGCGGCGATGGTGTCCGGGCCCTCCTTGAGGATGAGGTCCTCGAGGTCCTGCGCCATGCGGGCGGCGAAGGCCTCCTCGCTCTCGCCATCCTGGCCGAAGCGGTA
>JAPLOT010000261.1 GCA_026400595.1 Alphaproteobacteria bacterium
GCAAGCATCAAACCAATCTGCGAGTGAGTCGATGAGCTCTGGCGTCGCTTGACGCGAGATGACATCTGGGGAGTTTGCATTCATAGGCAGAAGGAGCAGCTCCAGTAGAAGCAGCGGCTCCCGCCTCTTTCGACTTGAGCCGCGAAGCACCAGTGACTGCCTCCCACCGGCGCTGCTTGGGCAACCCATCGGCCACATTGGTGTATGGCGAGTACACGGGCGCATCCCTCGCTGTCTCACCGTCCGATTTTCTCTTGTGATTTCAAATGGCTGGGGAACTAGGATTCGAACCTAGACTAGCGGAGTCAGAGTCCGCCGTCCTACCGTTAGACGATTCCCCAAGCTAATTCGGTTCATCAGCCAGGCAATTGCGGGCGCTTTGCCATGCCGGGCGACGGGCCGGGCCAAAGCCGCGATTGCGGCGTCCTTCTAGCTTTTTCGAGCCGGACTGCGCAAGCCTCTTTTGCGTCGACTGAACCTCGGTCCCTTTCGCACGCCTGAAGCTTGAATGCCGGACGCGGGAGAGGGAAGCGCCGAATTGGCTGTCCGTCTTACGGTTCGGGTCTTGCTGGATGGGGCGTGGCCGGCGTGCCGCATCCGGCCATGCGTGCCGCCGTCTGGCTGCGATGCCGCAGGATCTCATCGACCATGGCGATCGCTTCGGACGGACCGCAGGATGCCAGGTAAAGCCACATGCGGGCCAAGATTTCGCCCTCCGGTTTGGTGGTCATGTAGCTCAGGGCGGCGGCGCGGATTTCGCCCAGTCGCTCGGCTGACAGCCGGCGGATCTCCGCCGGGCTTTGGCGCATCCGGCTGACGTCCGTTTCGATCCCTTCGATCACTCCCATGGCGGGGCGGCCTCCCAATGTCATGTCCTGCCGGCGCCGGTTGCTCCGGCGCCGGCAGGACATGGACGGATGGCATGTCGAATTCCGTCGCGGCCACCGGCCCTTGAGGGGTCTGTTCGGCCTCCATGCCCCAGCCTATGCTGACACCATGCTTACATCCGTCCTGCTGACTGCTTTCCACGCCCTTCTGACCATTGCCGTCGCCCTTCGCGTGGTCATGCGGCGGCCGGCGCGGGGTGTGGCCCTGGCCTGGCTGCTGCTGGTCGCCACCTTGCCCTATGTCGGCGCCATCACCTATTTCATGATCGGCGAGCGGCGCATCGGACGCGACCGGCACGACCGCATCCGCCGGCTCCGCGATGACTACCGCGACATCACCCGCACGGATGATTCCACTGTCGCCAATGCGGCGACATGGCCTGACGGCGCCGGCAGCGAAGCGGCGCTCGATCGGCTCGGCCGGCGGTTCTTCGGCGTCTCGACGCTTGCCGGCAGCAATCTCGCCTTGCATGCCGAGACCCAGCAGGTGCTTGCCACCCTTGCTGCCGACATCGATCTCGCGCGCGAAAGCGTGCTGATGGAATTCTATATCTGGAACGAGGGCGGCAGTGCCGACCTGGTTCTCGACGCCTTGATCGCCGCGGCCGGGCGGGGCGTGAAATGCCTGGTGCTGATCGATGCCATGGGCGCTTCGTCCTGGTGGAAGGGGACGCAGCCCTCGCGACTGCGCGCGGCCGGCGTCGCGCTGCGGCAGGCCTTGCCGGTCGGGCTGTTGCGCAGTTTCGTCGGCCGCACCGATGTCAGGCTCCACCGCAAGATCGCGGTGATCGACGGGGCCATCGGCTGGTCGGGAAGCATGAACCTCGTCGATCCGCGCTACTTCAAGCAGGATGCGGGTGTCGGCGAATGGGTCGATGCCATGGTGCGGGTCGAGGGCCCAGCGGTCAGCCTGCTGGCGGCAGTGATGATCGGGGACTGGGTCGCCGAAAGCGGTGAATCCGTCCATGACGTTGTCGTGGCCACGGGCATCAGGGGCCAGTCGCCAAGGGGGACGGGCAGGGTGCAGGTCATGCCCTCGGGGCCGGGCGAGTCGCGCGATGGCCTGCTGCAGGTCATGCTGGCGCTGGTCGGTGCGGCACAACGGGAGATCGTGATGACCACACCCTATTTCGTGCCGGACGATGCGCTGGTCCTGGCGCTGCGCGGTGCGGTTGCGCGCGGTGTCCGCCTTGTCCTCGTGCTGCCGGCCCGCATCGACTCGATCCTGGTGCGCTTTGCCAGCCGGTCCTTCTATGACGAGATCATGGAGCTCGGCGGCGAGGTCTGCTTCTTCCAGGACGGCTTGCTGCACACCAAGTCGATCGCGGTCGATGGCAGTCTCGCGCTGTTCGGCACCGCCAACCTCGACATGCGGAGCCTGTGGCTGAACTATGAGGTTTCGCTGCTGGTCTACGATGAAGACTTCGCCACGCGACTGAGGGCCTTGCAGCAGGGCTACATCAACCGGTCCCTGCCGCTCGACCTGACAAGCTGGTCGACTCGGCCCTTCCACGAACGCCTGGCCGAAAGCGCGCTGCGGCTTATGAGTCCGCTGCTCTAGCTGCGGAATTGCCGGATCAGGCTGGCAAGGCTTTGCTGCTGGCCGCCCGGCGAGGCGGGTGCGGCCTGCGGCATGGGTGCCTGTGGCCGCGGCGCAGCGGCCTGGGCAAGTCCGTTGCCGCCCTGCGGCGTCGTCCGGCGCAAGCCGATCTGGCTGGATTGCAGCGATGGTGTCGATGGTGTCGATGGGCCGGAGGCCGCTGCCGGCTGGGCGGCCGGGGCCTGGCTTTCGGCGGTATAGGACAGCGCATCGGGATTGTGGCTCTGGGCGCGCCAGCGCATCACGATCTCGTGCAGGAAGGTGTCGTCCGGCATGTCCATCGCCCAGTTCTTGGTGAAGGAGGCGGTGTTGCTCTTGGGCCAGGAATCGGCCGGGAGCATGTCGAACTTGATGCGGGTGGGGAGCGCCACGCCTTCGCCGAAGGTGATGGCCTCGCCGGTACCCATGGTCGGCATGAATTCGAGCAGGCTGGCGGCGGCGTCGGATATGCCGGCGCGCAGGATCTCCTGGTCGCGCTCGTTGGTGAGGCGCATCGAGAAGATGGTGTTGCACTGGGAGAGGATTGTCGGGTCGAGTTCCGCCGGGCGCTGCGTCACGATGCACAGCGAGACGCCGTATTTGCGACCTTCCTTGGCGATGCGCGAGATGGCCCGCTTGGTCGGCTCGAAGCCCAGCGTGCGGTCGATCGGCACGTAGCGGTGGGCCTCCTCGCAAACGAAAGTGATGGGAATGCGGCCGGCGCTCCATACCCCGAAGTCGAAGGCGAGGCGGGCCAGCACCGAGACCACGACATTGATGATCTCGCCGGGCAGACCACCGAGCTCGAGGATGGCGATGGGCTTTCCCGCAACCGGGATGCGGAACAGGCGCGACAGCACCTGGGCCATGGTGTCCTGCACCGTCAGGCTGCCGAACATGAAGGCGTAGCGTGGATCGCGGCTGATGGTCTCGAGCCGGGCCTTGAGGCGCTTGTAGGGCGCCAGTTCGCCGCGCAGTTCGAGCTTGCCGATGTATTCCTCGAGGATGCCGGTAAGATCCGAGGTACGATAGGGGATCGGCGTATCGACGCCGACATTGGTGGATTCCATCATGCCGCGGCCGCTGGCCGCGCGATCGCGGCGCTGGTTGTTGACGTAGCGGACCTTGGCCAGCGGTATCAGCTCGCGAAGCACTTCGATGTCGGCCTCGCGGTTGGGCTGCTGACCGATCAGGATCTCGACGATCTCGTCGAAGTTGAGCAGCCAGAAGGGCAGGTTCATGTTGTCAGGCGAGATGACTTCGGCATAGTCGCGGAAGGCATTGGCATATTCGCGGTGCACGTCGAGAAGCAGGATATGGGCCTGCGGGTTCTTCTCGAGAATGCGGCGAAGGATCAGGGCCACCGTGCAGGACTTGCCGGTGCCGGTGGTGCCGAGAACGGCGAAGTGCTTGCCCAGCAGCTCGTCGATCTTGATCATTGCCGGGATGGTCGAGTCCTGCTGGATGTTGCCGACGCGCACGGCGGTCTCGGCGTCGCAGGCATAGGCCTTCTCCAGTTCCGACTTGCTGGCGCGGAACACCGTGTCGCCCAGCGAGGGGTAACACGAGATGCCGCGGCGGAATGACTTCGGCTGGCCGCTGCCGTCCTTGGGAAGCTCGCCGATGAACTCGACCTCGACGATCCGCATCTCGTTCTCGTCGCGGGCATGCGACGGCATGGGCGAGCTGAGGGCGGAAATCATGCAAAGCGAGATCGCCTTGGGCGTATCGACCTTGAGCAGGGTGCCGATCTCCGGGCCCTTCATCTGTACAGCGAGGGTGGAGTCGTCAGCATCGAGAAGAATGACAGCATGGGCACCGGTAACAGCAACGATCCTGCCGACGCGCTCGATCGAGTCGTCGCGGGGAAAGTTCAGGGAAGTCGGGGAAACCTGCTGACGATACATAATGCCCTGCGTCTCAGTTGGGGGTTTGTTGTTCGGCGTCGGTCGGAAGCTCTACGGTCGGCAGGATCACGGTGACCCGCGTCCCCTGGCCCTTCTGTGAATCGATGCGGAGGTCGCCGCCATGCAGCCGTGCCAGCGCATAGGCGATGGGCAGGCCCAGGCCGGTGCCTTCGTGGCGTTTGCTGAAGGCGGTGTCGATCTGGCCGAAGGGCCGCATGGCGGTCTCGACTTCGGCCGGCGTCATGCCGCATCCGGTGTCGGTCACCTCGATGACCGCATAGCCGGGCTGCAGCGGGCGCACGTCGACCTTGATGCGGCCGCCCTCCGGCGTGAATTTCACGGCATTGCCCACCAGGTTGATCAGCACCTGCTTGATGCACAGCGGATCGCCCATGATGCGCGGCATGTCGGGGGAGACCGCCGTTTCCAGAATAATCGATTTCTCCCTGGCCTTTGCGTCGATGATGAGCAGGCAGGACGACAGGATGGACGACATCTCCACCTGCTCGCGGTCAACGCTGAGCTTGCCCGCCTGGATCTTCGAAACGTCGAGGATGCCGTTGATCAGCGCCAGGAGATGCTCGGCCGCCTGCTTGATGTAGCCCGTATACTGCTGAACCTTCTCGGGCGAACTCACCGTCTGGGTATGCAGCATGTCGGAGAAGCCGATGATGGCATTGAGCGGCGTGCGCAGCTCATGGCTCATGTTGGCGATGAATTCCGACTTGGCCTTGGAGGCGAGCTCGGCGTCGACCTTGGCGGCGCGGAGCGCAACGGCTTGCTTCTTCTGCGTGACCGCGACACCCAGGTGCTCCGAAAACTCGCCGATCAGCGAATCCTGCTTGAACCATTTTTGGCCAAAAGTACGCATGAAAACCCCAGTTCCGCCGACTATTTAGGCGGCAACGTCTCAATGCGCGGTTAACGCAGGGTTCAGCATTTGTCGGGTCTGACTTTTGAATTGTTACCCAAGACGAAGATGTCTACATTGTTACCAACGAAATGATTATGGACGGGGGCTGGCGCTCCAGCTGCGGTTGTCGAGCGCACCCGTCCCGAAAGGTTAGAACGCGTGGACGCGACCCATGGGGCGGGCCAGGCCCGTTCCCGGCGCAAGGCGGGCCCGCATAGCGGGTCCAACCATTCCAAGGACTTGCGGACTCATCGTCCGGAAGCTCTTTATGGTGCGCTGGATCTCGGAACCAACAATTGCAGGTTGCTGATCGCCACCCCGGCCGATCAGGGTTTCGTCGTGGTCGATGCCTTCTCGCGTATCGTCCGTCTTGGCGAGCAGCTTGGTCAGACCGGCCGCCTGTCGGATGCAGCCATGTCGCGCACCATCGATGCCCTCAGGGTCTGCGCCAACAAGCTCAAGTGGCGGAAGGTCACCAAGTCGCGGCTGATCGCAACCGAGGCCTGCCGCATGGCCGGCAACGGTGCCGACTTCATCGCGCGGGTGGAGGCCGAAACCGGCCTGGCGCTCGAGATCATCGACCGGGAAACCGAAGCGCGGCTCGCCGCCGTCGGCGCCGAACCGCTGGTCGAGGCGGAGGCCGAGACGGCGCTGGTCTTCGATATCGGCGGCGGTTCGACGGAGGTCCTGTGGCTGCAGCGCAACGGCCAGCGCTTCGAGATCGCGGCCTGGACATCGCTGGCGGCCGGCGTCGTGACCATCTCCGAACGCTTCGGGGGCGGCATGGACGTGACGCCCGAGTCTTTCGCAGCGATGTGCGCGCATCTGCGGCCGATGCTGCAGGACTTCGCGCGGCAGGTCGAGTCCGTCACCGGCCGCCAGCCGGTGCCGAGCCATCTGCTGGGTACGTCGGGCACGGTGACGACCATCGCGGGCGTACAGCTGGGGCTGCCGCGCTATGACCGCTCGCGGGTTGATGGCTGCTGGCTCAACAGCGCGGACATCGGCAAGGTAACCGGCGACCTCTTGTCCTTCACTTACGAGCAGCGCGCCGCCAATCCCTGCATCGGGCGGGAACGGGCGGATCTCGTGCTGGCGGGTTGCGCCATTCTCGAGGAAATCCGCCTGGCCTTTCCGGCAGAGCGGATCCGCGTGGCGGATCGCGGGCTGCGCGAGGGCATCCTCACGCAGCTCATGAAGCAGGACGGAACCTACGGGAGGCCGCAGTGAGCAGGCCCGGCAGCGGCAAGAAACCGGCGACGCGCAGTCTCAAGCAGCGGGTGAAGACCGGCAAGGGTCGCACCGTGTCGCAGAAGATCTGGCTGGAGCGCCAGCTCAACGATCCCTACGTGAAGGAGGCGCGCCGTCTCGGCTATCGCTCGCGCGCCGCCTTCAAGCTCATCGAGATCGACGACAAGTACAAGTTCCTGAAGCCGGGCGGCAGGGTGGTCGACCTTGGCGCGGCACCCGGCGGCTGGAGCCAGGTGGCGGCCCAGCGGGTCAAGGCGGAACAGGGCAAGGGCAGGGTGGTGGCCATCGACATGCATGGCATGGACCCGATTCCCGCCGTGACCATCTTCAAGAAGGACTTCTACGACGAGGATGCGCCCCAGACACTGATCGATGCGCTGGGCGGCGAGAAGGCCGACTGCGTGCTCTCGGACATGGCGACCCATGCCACGGGCCATCGCCAGACCGACCACATCAACATCATCGCGCTGGCCGAAGCGGGCTATGATTTCGCGCGCACCATCCTCAAGCCGGGAGGAACCTACCTCGCGAAGGTGCTGCGTGGCGGCACCGAGGGCGAGCTGCTCAAGCAGATGAAGAAGGATTTCGCCACCGTCCGCCACGTGAAGCCCATGGCCAGCCGCGACGACTCGGCCGAACTCTTCGTGCTCGCGATGGGTTTCCGGGGCATGCCGTAGGCCGCAACGGCCCCTGATACCTTCAGATTAAGCTGAGTCGCGCCGCAGGCTTGTCGCGGGCGGGAGGCGCGCGTTTCAGGTCGATGTCCTGGACGAAGTCCTCGACGAAGCTGGTCTTTGGGCTGCGGACGATTTCGGCGGCCGTGCCGATCTGCTCGATCTTGCCGAGATTCAGGATGGCGATGCGGTCGGCAAGCTCGAAGGCTTCGTCCTGGTCATGCGTGACGAAGAGCGTGGTGTGACCGGTGCGCTGATGCAGGTCGCGCAGCCACTTGCGCAGGTCCTTGCGCACCTTGGCGTCGAGCGCACCGAAGGGCTCGTCGAGCAGCAGGACACGCGGTTCGATGGCAAGCGCGCGGGCAAGTGCCACGCGCTGCCGCTGGCCACCCGACAGCTGGCTGGGATAGCGCGCTTCGAGTCCGTCGAGCTGCACCAGCGACAGAAGCTCGCTCACCTTGTCGCGGATGGCCTGGGCCGATGGCCTTGTCTTGCGCGGCCTTGCGCGCAGGCCGAAGGCGATGTTGTCCATCACCGGCATGTGGCGGAACAGGGCATAGTGCTGGAACACGAAGCCGATGCGGCGCTCGCGCAGGGTGAGTTGATTGGCATCGATGTCCCCGAAAAAGACCTGCCCGCCATCGATCTGTTCGAGGCCGGCAACGGCCCTCAGCAAAGTCGTCTTGCCCGATCCCGAAGGACCGAGCAGGGCAACCAATTCGCCCGCTTCGACCTGGAGCGAAACGCCGCCCAGGGCCGGGTAGCGGCCGAAGCTCTTGGTCAGGTTCTTTACGGTCACGGCAACGGACATGGCGGAACTCCGGTTCAGTGGCGATGCGACGCGGCAAGTTCGCCGGCGTAGCGCCATTCGAGGAAGGATTTTGCAACCAGCGTGAGGAGCGCGAGACCTGCCAGAAGCGTGGCCACCGCGAAGGCGGCGACGAAGTTGTACTCGTTATAGAGGATCTCGATGTGCAGCGGCATGGTATTGGTCAGGCCGCGAATATGGCCGGAAACCACCGAGACGGCACCGAACTCGCCCATGGCGCGGGCGTTGCAGAGGAGCACGCCATAGAGGAGCGCCCACTTGATGTTGGGCAGCGTAACCCGCAGGAAGGTGTGGAAGCCGGAGGCGCCCAGCGTGAGTGCGGCCTCTTCCTCGCTCGTGCCCTGCGACTGCATCAGCGGGATCAGTTCCCGCGCGACGAACGGAAACGTCACGAACACGGTGGCCAGAACGATCCCCGGCACCGCGAAGATGATCTCGATGTCATTGGCGATCAGCCACGGGCCTAGCCAGCCATGCGCGCTGAAGAGCAGGACATAGACCAAGCCCGAGATCACCGGCGAGATCGAGAAGGGTAGGTCGATCAGCGTCAGCAGCAGATTCTTGCCCGCGAAGTTGAACTTCGCGATGGCCCAGGACGCCGCGATGCCGACGAGCGCGTTGAAGGGTACCGCAATGGCGGCGACCAGCAGCGTCAGCTTCACGGCCGCCATCGTATCCGGATCGCTGAAGCTGTCGAAGAAAACGTCTGCGCCCTTGCGGAAGCCTTCGAGAAAGACAGTGATCAGCGGCAGGAAGAGGAAGGCCGTCAGGAACAGCAGCGCCGTTCCGATGAGAAGTCCCTTCACCAGCCCGCTCTCGCCCATGGGCTGGGCGCGCGGGCGTTCGATGGCGGGAAGCACTGCGTCAGACATTGCCGAGCCTCCTGCGGCTCCAGGCCTGCAGCTTGTTGATGAGGAAGAGCATGGCAAAGGAAATGGCCAGCATCACGGTGGCGATCACCGTGGCGCCGCCATAGTCGAACTCCTCCAGCTTGATGACGATCAGCAGCGGCGCGATCTCCGAGACCATCGGAATGTTGCCGGCAATGAAGATGACCGAGCCGTACTCGCCGACGCCGCGCGCGAAGGCCAGCGCAAAGCCGGTGAGCAATGCGGGATAGACATGCGGCAGGATCACCTGAAAGACGGTGCGCAGCCGGCTTGCGCCGAGCAGGGCGGCCGCTTCTTCGATGTCGCGTTCGACCTCTTCCAGGATGGGCTGCACGGTGCGGACCACGAAGGGCAGGCCGATGAAGATCAGCGCGAAGGTCACGCCCAGCGGCGTGAAGGCGATCTTGAGTCCGAAGTATCCGGCGATCGAGCCGATGATCCCGTTCGGCGCATAGATCGCCGCCAGTGCAATGCCTGCCACTGCGGTCGGAAGCGCGAAGGGCAGGTCGACCATCGCATCGACGATGCGGCGGCCGGGGAATTCGTAGCGCACCAGCACCCAAGCCAGCAGCAGGCCGAAGACCGCGTTCACCAGCGCCGCGATGAAGGCCGCGCCGAAGGAGAGGCGCAAGGCTGCAAGCGTGCGGGCATCGCTGGCGATATTCCAGAACTCAGCCGGACCGATGCTGGCGGCGCGCAGCACGAGCGCTGCGAGCGGAATCAGCACGATCAGGCTGAGGGCCGTGACGGCAAAGCCAAGCGCCACCCCGAAACCCGGGATGACGCTCGGCTCGCGCAGACGAGGGAGGACGAGCTGCGCCATGTCGATCAGTTGGTCGGACGATAGATCTCGTCGAACACGCCGCCATCGGCGAAGTGCTTCTTCTGGGCCGCGGCCCAGCCGCCGAAGTCCGTGTCGATGCTCACCAGTTCCAGCTTGGGAAAGCGGGCAAGGTCGGCCGGGTCGGCCGCGGCTTCATCGACCGGGCGGAAGAAATGCTTGGCGGCGAGCTTCTGTCCGGCGGGCGAGTAGAGGAACTCGAGATAGGCCTTGGCGACCTCCTCGTTGCCCTTGGCCTTGGCCACGCCTTCGACCACCGCGACCGGCGGTTCGGCCTTGATGGAGAGCGAGGGGACGATGATGTCGAAATTGTCGGCGCCGAATTCCTTCTGCACGAGGAAGGCCTCGTTCTCCCAGCTGATGAAGACATCGCCGATGCCGCGCTGGGCGAAGGTGGTGGTCGAGCCGCGGGCGCCGGTATCGAGGACGGGCACGTTGCGGTAGAGATCGGCGATGTACTGCTTCACCTTGGTCTCGTCGCCGCCGAAGGCCTTCTCGGCCCAGGCCCAGGCTGCGAGATAGTTCCAGCGCGCGCCGCCGCTGGTCTTGGGATTGGGCGTGATGACGGCAACGCCTTCCTTGGCGAGATCGCCCCAGTCCTTGATGCCCTTGGGATTGCCCTTGCGCACCAGGAACACGATGGTGGAGGTATAGGGTGCGGAATTGTGCGGCAGCTTGCTGGCCCAGTCCTTGGGCAGCTTGTCGGTCTTGTTGGCGATCTGGTCGATGTCGCCGGCGAGTGCCAGGGTCACCACGTCGGCGTCCAGTCCGTCGATCACCGCGCGGGCCTGCTTGCCCGAGCCGCCATGCGACTGGTTGATGGTGACGACTTCGCCCTTCTTCGCCTTCCAGTCGGCCGCGAAGGCCTCGTTGAACTCCTTGTAGAACTCGCGGGTCGGGTCATAGGACACGTTCAGCAGTGTCTTGTCGGCGAGCGCCGGGCCGAAGGACAGGGCAAGAGCCAGGGCCGCTGCGCCGAGGGTGAGCTTGCGACGGGACGGGATCAGCATCGGGACCTCCATGGTGTTTTGATCTGATAACCCAATACTATACAGAATAAGTAGTGATTCAAGCGAAATCGTTCGTTCTATCAAACAAATTGTTCTACAGTAGGAATCTCAGTCGGTTAGGAGCAGTTGGGCAGTCTTGCGGCCCGCATGATCCGTGCTGTCAGAGGCCGACATGACCTCCGCCAGGGTCGTTGTCTCGAGCGTGGTGAGGTACTGCTGATAGGCTTTGGCAAAGGCGATGCGGAGTTCGCAGCTGGCTTCGTCCTGGCAGTCTTCGCAGCGCCGGTAGGCCGTTCGCGACAGGCAGGGAAGCGGCGCGATCGGCCCGTCCACGGCGCGGAGCAGAGGGCCGATATAGATCAGGTCCACCGGCTTCAGCAGCTCGTAGCCGCCGTCGCGGCCGCGGCGGCTGGTGATGTAGCCCGCCGCCTTGAGGGTGAGCAGGATTTGTTCGAGGAACTTGCGCGGAAGTTTCTCCTGCTCGGACAGTTGGCGGATCTGGAGGCCCACGCCGGGCTTGGCCCGGGCCAGGGCGACCATTGCCTTGAAGGCGTAGCGTGCGCGTTGAGAGATCATGCCGACATGAATAGTCGTGTTTGGGGCCGCGCCGCAAGCGGCAAGGGGCAGGATTGCCTTGCTCCGGCCCGCCACACGGTGTTAAGCACAGCCGCCAACTCCCGCGAATCCGCTTGCGTCCGAAAGGTTGGCACATGTCTTCCCGCATCATTCCCGAATATCTGACCTTCGACGACGTGCTGATGAAGCCGGGCGCGTCCTCGGTGCTTCCGGCCCAGGTCTCGACGGCAACGCGGCTGACGCGGGCCATCAATCTCTCCATCCCCATCATCTCGGCCGCGATGGATACGGTCACCGAGGCGCGGCTTGCCATCGCCATGGCCCAGGCCGGCGGCCTCGGCATCATTCACAAGAACCTCGAACCGGCCGACCAGGCCGAGCACGTGCGCCAGGTGAAACGCTTCGAAAGCGGCATGGTGGTCAATCCCATCACCATCGGCCCCGACGCAACGCTTGGCGATGTCCTGGCGCTCAAGGACCGTCACAAGATATCAGGGATCCCGGTGGTCGACGGCAAGGGCAAGCTGGTCGGCATCATCACCAACCGCGACGTGCGCTTCGCCACAGACCTGAACATGAAGGTTGCCAACCTCATGACGCACGAGAATCTCGTGACGGTCAGGGCCGGGGTCGACCGGACGGAGGCAAGGCGCCTGCTGCACAAGTACCGTATCGAGAAGCTCATCGTCGTTGACGACGACTTCCGCTGCGTCGGCCTCATCACCGTGAACGACATGGAAAAGGCCGCCGACCATCCGCTCGCCACCAAGGACGAGCATGAGCGGCTCCGCGTGGGCGCGGCCACCGGCACGGGTGACGCCGGCTTCCTGCGCGCCGAGCTGCTGGTCGACGCCGGCGTCGACCTCATCGTCGTCGACACCGCGCATGGCCATTCGGACAACGTCATCAACCAGGTGACACGCATCAAGAAGATCTCCAACAAGGTGCAGATCGTCGCCGGCAACGTGGCGACGCCGGAAGCGGTGAAGGCCCTCATCGATGCCGGTGCCGATGCGGTGAAGATCGGCATCGGCCCCGGCTCCATCTGCACCACGCGCGTGGTGGCGGGCGTCGGCGTGCCGCAGCTTTCCGCGGTGATGGAATGCGCCGAGGAGGGCGCGCGCCAGGATGTTCCGGTGATCGCCGATGGCGGCATCAAGCTGTCGGGCGATCTGGCCAAGGCGCTGGCGGCGGGGGCGGAAGTGGCGATGATCGGCTCGCTGCTGGCAGGCACCGACGAGAGCCCGGGCGAGGTCTATCTCTATAACGGCCGCAGCTACAAGGCCTATCGCGGCATGGGTTCGGTGGGCGCCATGGCCCGCGGCTCGGCCGACCGCTACTTCCAGCAGGAGGTGAAGGACAGCCTCAAGCTGGTGCCGGAGGGCATCGAGGGCCAGGTGCCCTACAAGGGTCCGGTCGGCGCGGTGCTGCACCAGCTGGTGGGCGGGTTGCGCGCCGCCATGGGCTATGTCGGGGCCGCAACACTGCCCGGACTGCGCAGCAAGGCACAGTTCATCCGCATCACCTCGGCCGGCATGCGCGAGAGCCACGTCCATGACGTGATGATCACGCGCGAGGCGCCCAACTACCAGCGGCAGGGCTGAGCGTGCTGCGCTTCTTTGCCGTGGCCTTCGCGTCGGCCGTTTCATGCGCGGCGCCGGCGCTCGCAGCCGACTATCCGTTCCAGGGGCACTTCACGGTGGCCGGTGCCGGCGAGAGCCCCGACGGGCTCGATGTCAACCGGTGCGCGCTGAACTTCTTCGTGCAGGACAGGAGCGGCGACTTCGTCGCCTATCATGTCGACTTGGATCATTTCAAGGCGACGGGCGGACTGCGCTACGTCATCTTCCAGCGCGGCCGCTGCAGCTACGATGCCGGCACGCGCATCGAGACCTGCACCCCGTCCTTCGACACCGACCAGAACATGCAGGGCAAGACCTTCATCGACGTCATCGAGCAGATCACGCCGACGCATGTGAAGACGCGGGCCTTCGACGACCTTGCGCAGGCGGAAGCCTTCGCGGCCAGCGGAAAGAGCGAGGGCGATTTTCCGATTACCTATTTCAGTTGCCCCTTCGACCAGGCGAAGATCGCCGGTGCCCTGACCGGCACCTCCAGCCATCT
>JAPLOT010000078.1 GCA_026400595.1 Alphaproteobacteria bacterium
GTGACCGTTGGCTGGGGGTTGTTGGGCATGTCAAACATCGTGGTGACCCCGCCGTGCGCAGCAGCGCGCGACGCGCTCGCCCAGTCCTCCTTGTGCTCGGCGCCCGGCTCGCGCAGATGCACCTGGCTGTCGATCACGCCGGGCAGAACATGGAGGCCGGTGCAGTCGATCACCTCGCCCGCCTGCGCGGCCGCGAACGGGCCGATGCCCACGATCCGCCCGCCCGATACCGCGATATCGCGCTGGCCCACCCCGTCGTGGTTCACCACCGTGCCATTCCTGAGGATCAGCTCTGCTGTCAGTGCCATCGGGCTTTCCTTGAAACTCCTGTCCCACCTTCGTAAATGTGGACGGGGATCGAAGCAACACAGATGCAGAATCGAATGTTTACGGCAGGAACGAAACCGGACCGGGCCGTCTTGCGGCTGGCGGGGTGCGGATTCGCGGCATTTCCTGCAGAATCTGCTGACCGCGGACATCGACCACCTGGCACCGGGCGCCGCTACCTATGCCGCCCTGCTCTCGCCCCAGGGCAAGATCCTCTCCGATCTCTTCGTGGTGGCCGAGGCCGATGGCTTCCTGATCGACTGCGCGGCATCGCAGAAGGGCGATCTCGTAAAGAAGCTGACGCTTTACAAGCTCCGGGCTGCAGTCAGCATCACCGACCTCCCGGACAAGACGATCCGCGTGTCGCCGGCAGAGATTCCCGGTGGCTGGCGGGATCCCCGCCTGTCCATCATGGGCTGGCGCGGCCTTTCCGACCGGACATCGGCAATGTCGCCCGACTATGACGCAGCCCGCATCGCGGCGGGCCTTGCCGACAGCGATGCCGACATTGGAACGAACCAGCTCTTCCCGCACGAGGCCAATCTCGACCAGCTGGGCGGCGTGAGCTTCCACAAAGGCTGCTACATCGGCCAGGAGGTCGTCTCGCGCATGGAACATCGCGGCACCGCCCGCAGCCGGATCCTGCCGCTCGCGCTTTCGGCGCCGGCCCCGGTTTCCGGAACGGAAATCCGCGCCGGCGACAAGCTGGTCGGCACCCTGCTGTCGTCGGCGGGCACGCGCGCGCTCGGCCTCATCCGCCTCGACCGCCTGGCAGAGGCCGCAGCCCCCCTGCTGACAGATGCTGTCACGGTCCGGGTGCAGAAACCCGCCTGGGTGCGCTATGAGGTGCGCGGGGCGGAGGCGACTGCATGACGGCTGTGAAGCACGAGGACGGCATCTGCCGCTGTGGCTGGTGCGGCACGGATTCGCTCTACGTCGCCTACCACGACACCGAATGGGGCGTGCCGGAATACGATTCGCAGGCGCTGTTCGAAAAGCTGCTGCTCGACGGCTTCCAGGCGGGACTCTCGTGGATCACCATCCTGCGCAAGCGCGACAATTTCCGCGCCGCCTTCGATGGCTTCGATCCCGCCAAGATGGCGCGTTACACACCGAAGAAGCTGGACCGCCTGATGCAGGACAGCGGCATCGTGCGCAACCGGCTGAAGATCGAGGCCAGCGTCAGCAACGCCCAGGCCTATCTCGCGATCCCCGATTTCTCCGCCTATCTCTGGGACTTTCTCGATGGCCAGGTGATCACCAATCATCGCCGCAGCATGAAGGATGTACCGGGCAAGACGCTCCTGGCCGAGAAGATCTCGAAGGACCTGCAGAAGAAGGGCTTCCGCTTCGTCGGCCCAACCATCGTCTATGCCTTCATGCAGGCCTGCGGACTGGTCAACGACCATCTCGTCACCTGCCATCGCCATCAGGCGGTTACCGATGCCGCGCGCCGCTGACGAGGCGCCGCGCGCCTGGCAGCGCATGCTGTCGGGCCGGCGCCTCGACCTGCTCGACCCCTCGCCGCTCGACATCGAGATCGAGGACATCGCGCACGGACTTGCCCGCGTGGCGCGCTGGAACGGACAGACATCGGGCGACCACGCCTTTTCGGTCGCCCAGCATTGCGTGCTGGTCGAGCAGATCGCCATCCATACGGAACCGCATCTCGACCGCGCCGCGCGGCTCGCGGCCCTCCTGCACGATGCGCCGGAATACGTCGTGGGCGACATGATCTCGCCCTTCAAGGCCGCCCTCGGGCTTGACTACAAGGCCTTCGAGAAGCGGCTTCTGGCGGCCATCCACATCCGCTTCGGCCTTCCGCCCGCGACGCCGGAGAAGCTTGAGGCGGCAATCAAGAAAGCCGACCGCGTGGCCGCCTATCTGGAGGCCACGCAGCTCGCCGGCTTCAGCATTCCCGAGGCCGAGAAATTCTTCGGCCGCCCCAGGGCCTTGGCGGGCGAGGGCTCGCAGAAATTCCACCGCCTGAAGCCATTGCCGCCCACCGAAGCCGCCGCACTCTATCTCAAGGCCTTCCGGAGGCTGAGCGACCCATGATCATCGTCTGCCCGCTGAACAAGGCCGAGGCGCTGGTGCAGCAGCATGACGCATCGCATGTCATCAGCCTGCTCGGCCCCGACACGCCGCATCGCCGCTTCGGCGGCGTGACGCCCGACCGGCACCTTCGTCTCACCTTTCATGACATCGTGCAGTCAAGCGACGGCCTGCAACCAGCCAGTGCTACGGATGCCCAACGCCTCGTCGGGTTCATTGCGGACTGGCCGCGCGAGAAGCCCCTGCTCATTCACTGCTGGGCCGGCATCAGCCGGTCGACGGCCGCGGCCTATACCGCCCTGTGCATGCTGCGTCCTGCCGCCGATGAAGAAGAACTCGCCTGGGAACTGCGCGAGTCCGCGCCATCCGCCACGCCCAACCGCCTGATCGTGTCGCTCGCCGACCAGCGCCTCGGCCGCAATGGCCGCATGCAACGCGCCGTCGAGCAGATCGGCCGCGGCGCCGATGCCTTCGAGGGCACGCCCTTCACATTGAAGATCTGACAAGCCGCCGCGGCCCTCATCCGGCGCTGCGCGCCACCTTCTCCCGCAAGCGGGAGAAGGGTCTCTGTCGTGTGCCTCTCCCACCGCAAGCGGGAGAAGGATGTCCGGTCTCCCCCTTCTCCCTCTGCAAGCGGGAAGAGGATGTCCGGTTTCCCCCTTCTCCCACCGCAGGTGGGAGAAGGTGCCCGAAGGGCGGATGAGGGCCCGAGCGCCAGCGAGGGTGGCAGTCGCGTTGCTTTCCGCTCACCGTCCCCCGTGCGCGTAGTCCCAGTAGATCTCGCGGGCCCTGGCCATCACCGGGCCCGGCTGCAGGTGGCGCTCGCCAACGCGGGTCACCGGCATGACCTTGGCATAGTTGCCGGTCGAGAAGACCTCGTCGGCCTCGAAGAATTCCTGCCACCGGATGCTCCGCTCATGCACCGCCACGCCCGCCTTGCGCAGCAGGTCGATCACGCGCTGGCGCGTGACGCCGTTGAGGAAGGTGCCATTGGGCACCGGCGTATGTGCCGCGCCATCCTTCACCAGCCAGATGTTGGCGGTGGCGAGTTCCGCCACGTGGCCCAACGGGTCCAGCATCACCGCGTTGTCGAAGCCCCTCGCCTTCGCCTCGCGCATGGCACGCGCCGAATTGGGATAATGGCAGGCCGCCTTGGCATCGGTCGGTGCATATTCGAAGGACGGCCGGCGGAAGGGCGAGACGGTGATCGAGAAGCCCGTGGGCGCCGGCATGGGCGAGTCATAGACCGAGACCGAAAACTCGGTCGCCTCGGGATCGACGTCGACGAATCCGTCGGCCGCCCAGAACATCGGCCGCAGGTAGAGCTCCGCATTCTTCGGAAACTTCGCGATCCCCTCGCGGATCAGCTCCTCGATCTCGCCGGCGCGCCTGACGATCTTGAGGCCGAAGCTCTCGGCCGAGCGCACGATGCGCCGGCAGTGCAGGTCAAGATCGGGCGCCGTGCCCTCGAAGGCGCGGGCGCCGTCGAAGACGCAGGAGCCGAGCCAGGGCGCATGGGTCATCGGCCCCATCAGCATCGGATTGCCCTTGTGCCAGGCGCCGCGATACCAGGTCCATGCGGTCTTCTTGTCGTCCGTCCAGCTCATTGGAACATCTCCAGGTTGATGCTGCCTGCCAGGGAACAGGCTGCGTCAGGGAATCTTCAGCCACTGCCGCGCCCGCCCGGCATTCACGGCCGTCTCCACCACCTTCTGGATCTCCCAGGCCTCGCGGAAGTCGGGCCCGGACCGGGGGCCGCCCGCCACTTCGCCGAGGAACTCGGCGGCCTCGATGGTCTTGAGGTCGTTGAAGCCCAGCTGGTGACCGGCGGCAACGCAGAAATTCACGTAAGGCGGATGCTGCGGGCCGATCTCGATGCGGGTAAAGCCCAGTTCGCGCGGAGTGCCGCCGGCCCTGTAGAGATGGAGCTCGTTGAAGCGCTCCTGCGTGAAGACCAGCCCGCCCTTCGAGCCGTAGACTTCGAAGTCCAGTTGCATCTTGCGGCCCGTCGCCACCCAGTTGGCCTCGATGGTGCCGCCGCAGCCGCGCGCGAAACGGAGCATCATCCGGGCGATGTCGTCGACCTCGACCTTCACGCGTTCGGCGGACCCCGGCGCCTTCGGCCGCGATTTCACGATGGTCTCGACGTCGGCTGCCACCTCGGTCATGGGGCCGAGCAGGAAACGCGCCATGCCGATGATATGCGAGCCGAGATCGGCGATCACGCCCGGCCCGCCGCTGGCATCGAGGCGCCAGCTGAAGGGGCCGTCCGGATTGGCCATGTAGTCTTCGGCATGGATGCCGCGGAAGCCGGTGATCTCGCCCAGCTCGCCTCCGGCGATCATCTCGCGCGCCAGCTTGAGCGCCGGGTTCTTGATGTAATTGTAGCCGACCTGCGTCCGGACCCCGGCTGTCTCGGCCGTTTCCATCATCTCGCGCGCCTCGCCGGCGCTGGGCGCCAGCGGCTTCTCGCAATGAACATGCTTGCCGGCCCTGGCCGCGGCGATCGCCATGTCCTTGTGCAGGATGTTTGGCGTGGTCACCGAGATGATGTGGATTGCCGGGTCGTCGAGCAGACGGCGCCAGTCGCCGGTCGAGGTTTCAAAACCATATTGCGTGGCAAAGCGCGCCGCAGCAGCCGCGTCCGCATCCGCCACGCCGCGCAGGCGCACGCGCGGGATGTCCGGAAACACCGCTGGTGCGGCCCGATAGGCATAGGCATGGGCCCTGCCCATGAATCCCGTGCCGATGAGTCCATATCCGATCTCAGCCATGATCTCTCCCCTGGACGACCGTGTATCCCGCCGCCGCCATCACCCGCAGGAGCTCCTTGTGGCCCACCTCCGCCATCTTCAGCGGCGGCGCCGTCTTCGGATCCTGCTCGGCCTCGACCACGAACCAGCCTTCATAGCCATGGCTTGCAAGTCTCTTGACGATGGCCTCGAAGTCGAGCGAGCCGTCGCCCGGCACGGTGAAGGCGCCCTTCACCACGGCATCGAGGAAGCTTTCGCGGCTGCGGTCGAGCGCATCGATCACGCCCATGCGCACGTCCTTGGTGTGCACGTGGCTGATGCGCTTGTGATGCTTGTCGATGACGCGCAGCACGTCGCCGCCCGCGAAGGCCATGTGGCCGGAGTCGTAGAGCAGCGGCAGCCCCTCGCCCGAATGCTTCATCAGCAGGTCCAGTTCCGGTTCGGTCTCGATCACCGCGGCCATGTGATGGTGATAGGAGATCGGCATGCCCTGCGCGGCGCACCACTCGCCGAAGGCCGTCATCTTGCGGCCATAGACCTTGATCTCCTCCTCGCTCAGCCTGCGCTTGGTGGCCAGCGGCCTGGTGCGGTCGCCCTGGATGGTGCCCGCCGTCTCGCCATAGACGATACAGGGCGCCTTCATCGCCTTGAACAGTTCCATCTGCGGCCGGATGCGGTCCTTCTCCTCTTCGATGTCGCCGTCGAGCAGCAGGCCGGAGAACCAGCCGCCGCAGACGCTGATGCCGTAGCGGTCGAGGATCGGTCCCAGCACCTTGGGATCGAGCGGGAAGCGCCGCCCCGTCTCCATGCCGGTGAACCCGGCGACACTCGCCTGGCGCAGGCATTCTTCCAGCGACACGTCGTCGCTCAGTTCCGCGAGGTCGTCGTTCCACCACGCGATGGGGGCAATGCCCAGCTTGGCCTTCATGTTCTTCTCCGGGGTTAGACGCCGACGCGCTGCTTCTTGCGCACGTCAGCCTGATACTTGGCCGCCTCGCGCACGCCTTCGCGCTGGCTCACCTGCGGCACGCCCACGTCCCACAGCGCATCGCCCGGCGTCCAGGTATAGGCGTCCGAGACGATCGAGATGACGGTGGTGCGGTCGGTGGTCTTGGCCCAGTCGAGCGCCTGCTCCAGTTCGGCCAGGCTTTCGACCTTGCGTGCGAGCGCACCCATCGACTCCGCATGCTTGACGAAGTCGACGCTGAAGGGCTCCTTCACCTTGCAGTCCTTGATCAGGTTGTTGAAAGAGGCACCGCCCTTGAAGTTCTGCAGCCGGTTGATCACCGCATAGCCGCCGTTGTCGCAGAGCACGACGATCAGCTTGTGGCCGGTGAGAACGGTGGAATAGATGTCCGAGTTCATCATCATGTAGGAACCGTCGCCCACCATTACGATGGTCTCGCGGGTGGGATCGGCCATGGCCGCGCCCCAGCCGCCGGCGATCTCGTAGCCCATGCAGGAGAAGCCGAATTCGAGGTCGAAGCTGTGCGGCGACTTGACCCGCCAGTTCTTCATCGTCTCGCCCGGAAGCCCACCCGCCGCCGTGATCATGTAGTCGCGCTTGCCCGCCTTCCTGTTCACCACGCCCACCACCTGGGCATAGGTCGGCACCGGCGCATTGGTGGGCTTCTGGTAACCGTCGAGCGCCTTGTCCCACTGGGCGAAGAGATCGCGCGCCTTGGATGTCCATGTGGCATCGGCCTTCCATCCCTTGAGGCCGGCGGCGAGTTCCTCCACCGATTCCCTCGCATCGCCGACCACCGCCAGCGCGCGGTGCTTGGTTGCGTCCCAGCGCGCCGCGTTGATGGAGATGAACTTCGCATCCTGGCCGAAGACCGTCCACGAGCCGGTAGTGAAATCCATCAGCCTTGTGCCGATGGCGACGATGACGTCGGCCTCGGCCGCAAGCGCATTGGCCGAGGTCGAGCCGACGATGCCGATGGGCCCGGCATAGGCCGGATTGTCGTGCGTCACCGTGCTCTTGCCGGCAATGGTTTCGGTCAGCGGAATGCCATGGTCGAGCGCGAACTTCGCCACCACCTCCTCGGCGCCGGAATAGCGCGTGCCGCCGCCCGCGATGATCAGCGGCCGCTTGGCCGTCTTGAGCAGTGCGATGGCTTGCGCCACGCGCCTGCGGTCCGGGCGGGGACGCGGGATCTCGTGCACGGTTGGCGCGAAGAAGGCTTCCGGGTAGTCGCAGGCCACTTCCTGGATGTCCTGCAGGAGGGCGATGAAGGCCGGGCCGCAATCGGCAGGATCGAGCAGGCAGGCCACGGCCTGCGGCAGGGACGAGATGATCTGCTCGGGATGCACGATGCGGTCCCAGTAGCGCGTTACCGCCTTGAAGGCGTCGTTCACGTTGACGGTGGGATCGCCATAGTGTTCGACCTGCTGCATCACCGGATCGGGGCGGCGGTTCACGAAGGTGTCGCCAGCCAGGATGAGGATCGGCAGGCGGTTGGAATGGGCGACGCCGGCCGCCGTCATCATGTTCATGGCGCCCGGTCCGATGGACGAGGTGGCCACCATGATCTGACGGCGGCGCTTGGCCTTGGTGAAGCCGATGGCGGCCAGCGCCATGGACTGCTCGTTCTGGCCGCGCCAGGTGGGCAGCACGTCTTTCACCGCCTCGAGCGCCTCAGAGAGGCATGTGACGTTGCCGTGCCCGAAGATCGCGAAGACCCCCGGGAAAAGGGGAACTTTCTCGCCATCCACCACGGTGAATTGGTTGCACAGGTAGCGCACCAGCGCTTGAGCCATCGTCAGGCGGACGGTCGACATTGCGGTCTCTCCCAGGTGAGATAGAATGTTTGGCGTATTTTGTGCCGTTGATGGAACGTTTATTGCAGAATGGCTTCTGCAGCAAGCCACACTGCAGCAAAAATCGGGGGCCGCGTCATCAGGCAAAGCGTCATCCGCCCATGCCTCTCTTCGCCTTGACAGGGATTCATCGCCGGACCCATCCTCCTGCGAAGACATGAACTGGAGTTTCGCATGATCCCGAACGGCGTCCGCCTGCGCTGGACCGAAGGCAAGCCCGTCATCAATGGCTGGCTCTCCACCTCCTCCGCCTTCGTGGCCGAGATCATGGCGGCCCAGGGCTATGATTCGCTCACCATCGACCTGCAGCACGGGCTGGTCGGCTACGAGGCCGCGACC
>JAPLOT010000110.1 GCA_026400595.1 Alphaproteobacteria bacterium
GCCGAATTGCGCCGTAAGCTGCTGCCAGCGGTCACCATCCAGGTCGAGATTGATTCCAAATGCCTCATAGGGAATCCGCGGTCCGGCTTCATCCCGCCGGGCAAGCCCTTCGGCAAATTCCTGACTCTGCACCAAATCACGCTCGAGTTCGGCGAGTTCCCGACGCTGAACGTCGGTCGTGAGGAGCGGGCGCAAGCGTTCGAGGGCAATCAGGGCCTCCCGGAACTCCCGGGCACGACGGTGCACCAGTGCGCGTGCCAGCGACCAGTTCGATTGCGGTATGAGCGCTTCTGCTCTGGACAGCCGCTCCTTGGCGATCTTCGGCAGATTCCGCAATGATGCGATGCGCACCCATTCCCGATAGAGGGATTCAGCACGTCCTCCGGCCGCGATGGACTTCGAGATCAAGTCATCGGCGGCGCCGAGCTGGCCTGACTTCAGAAGCGCATTGTATTCCGCGAATGCCTTTTGCTCTGACAATTGCCCCTTCGCATGTTGACTGAAACGAAAACCGTGATGGTGGAGAGCGACAGACCCGGCTACGCCCGGCGTCAGATGTAGAAGTAGGCGCCGGCCAGGACGGCCGCTGTCGCCGTCGCGATCGCAAGAATCCAGATCATGTCGCCGAGATGAAAGCCGGACGAGGGCTCTTCGAGGGAGAGAACCTCTTCCTGATCACCGACGGACTCGTTGGCCATCCCCGGCTTTGTTGCCGTCTGCGCTCCGTTCGCCGGTTGATAGCGGCCGAAGGCCATGGGCTCCGCTCTCCCTCTCGATACTCGACCCTTCAAGAGTTTACATCAGCCGCCGTTAACGCAATGTAAGCCGGACTTCAAGAATTCGGCCGCGCAGCCAAGCTCACGGTTTCCAAAACGACTGATTTCTCCGGACTGCCGCTGCTACAGATCGACGTAATCGAATTCGTCAACGGGCCAGGAACCACGGCCATTGCGACGTTTTCTGGAGTGCAGCTCGGCTCGCCACGAGTATCCCCGCAGGCGCTGATCGATGGCAGCGCGGGAAGCAATGCGATTGTTGTGAACGGGACTGGTACACCGGTGAACTTGTCGGGCTGGCAGTTCATGGACTGGGACGCATCGGACAGCGTCCTGATCCGGGGCAACTCGCTGTCGGAAACCCTTACCGGATCGTCCCAGAATGATACAATCCTGGGTCTGGGCGGCAGCGACACCATCGATGGCGGCGCAGGCGACGATGTGATCGAGGGGGGCCGATCGATCGACCGGCTGAACGGCGGCAGTGGAATCGACACGCTGAGCTATCTGGGTTCCACTTCGGCCGTGACCGTGAATCTGGCAACCGGTCAGGCCAGCGGCGGCGACGCGTTCGGCGATCGTTATTCGGGGTTCGAAAACATCGTGGGCAGCGCATACAACGATACGCTGACGGGTGACGCCGGCGCAAACGCGCTCAGCGGCGAGAACGGCAATGATCGCTTGAGCGGCGGTCTGGGCGAGGACGTCCTGACCGGCGGCAAGGGCCGCGACACGCTGACAGGCGGCGGCGATGAGGACCGCTTCGTCTATACGGCCATCGACCAGTCCGTGGTTGGCAGCAACCGCGACGTCATCACAGATTTCCGCCAATCGGAAGGAGACCTGATCGATCTGTCGGCCATCGATGCCATTCCGAATGGTGCCGACAATCAGTTCGACTTCATTGGCACCGGCGCATTCACGGCATCCGGGCAGGTTCGTTATCAGATCAGCAACGGCCAGACGATCATCCAGGTGAACCAGGGCGGAAGCCTTGCAGCAGACATGGAGATCGCCCTGTCCGGAACCCATGTGCTAACCGCCAGCGACTTCATACTCTGAATCCACGCGCGCTCCTAAACCTCTGCTTTTATTGACATTGATGGTCAAACCCGGTAGCGGGCAGGCAGGATTATCGCCAAGGACGGCTTACCATGATGACGACCGCTTCCCTTCCCTGCCGGGTGGGCCTCGCTTTGGGCCTGGCACTGGCTGCTTCCACCATCGCCTCGGCCAAGGGCCTGAGCGGACATCTGCACGGCTCAGAGTGGGGCTTCGTTGGCGACCCGGCGGGCGCTGAACGCTTCGTGCAGTTCACCGGCGGAAAGCGCCTCGTCGGCTCGGGTGGCTGCAACCGCTTCTCAGGTTCATTCGATCATGACGACGACATGCTGGCCATCGGTCCTTTGATCTCGACCCGCCGTGCCTGCGCCTCCGATGTGATGCAGCGTGAGCAGGACTTCTTCCAGCTTTTCCAGCAGGTCCGCGCGGCGGACGCCACTCATCTGGAACTGGTCCTGAAGGATGCAGACGGAAAGGTTCTGGCGACGCTGCGCCGCCGCGATCCCGACTGATCAGGCTTCGGCGCCAGCCTCGCCGGCAGGCTTCAGCTGCACGCTTTCGCCGCAGCCACAGGCCGAAACCTGGTTGGGGTTGTTGAACACGAAGCCTGATTTGAGGGCTGTCGACTGGAAGTCCATCTGTGTGCCGAGCAGGAACATCATCGCCTTGGCGTCGATCAGGACCTTCACTCCCTTGTCTTCGACAACCTCGTCGAAGGGCTTCTGATCCTCGGCCCATTCCATGGTGTATTCCATGCCGGCGCAGCCGCCATTCTTGACGCCGATGCGAAGGCCGAGAACCGGCTTCTCCGACTTGGCGATGATCTGCCGTACGCGCTCTGCGGCGGCATCGGTCAGGGTCATGACTTGCGGGCGTGGGCGGGGCGTAGCTGTAGCCATGGTTGATCCTACCACATATTGAGCGCGACGCGCGCTTCATCAGACATGCGGCTATGGTCCCAGGGCGGATCGAAGACGATGGTTGCCTTGCAGCTTGCCACCCCCGGCACCGATGACACCGCATTCTCGACCCAGCCGGGCATGTCGCCTGCGACCGGGCAGCCCGGAGCGGTCAGGGTCATTTCGATCGCCACGTTGCGATCGTCGTCGATATCGACCTTGTAGATCAGGCCCAGCTCGTAGATGTCCACCGGGATTTCTGGGTCATAGACCGTCTTGAGGGCCGCAACGATGTCATCCGTCATGCGCGCCAGCTCCTCGGCCGGTATGGCCGAAGGATCAGGCGCGTTTTCAACAGGGGTCTGGGTCGCCGCGTCCATCATCCGAAAATCCTCCGGGCAGAGATAAGCGCTTCTGCAAGAACATCAACCTCTTCGAGTGTGTTGTACATGCCAAAGGAGGCGCGGCACGTGGCGGTGACACCGAAGCGCTGCAGCAGCGGCTGGGTACAGTGGGTTCCGGCGCGAACGGCAACGCCGGCCCTGTCGATCACGGTGGCGACGTCATGGGCATGAGCTCCGTCCATGGTGAAGGACACGATGGCGCCCTTGTTCCTTGCCCGCCCGAAGATCCGCAGTGAGTTGATCTCCGACAGCCGCGCCATGGCGTGGTCGCGCAGTCTGGCCTCGTGGGCCGCAATGTTGGCGAGCCCCACGCCGCGCATGTAGTCCAATGCCGCGCCGAGACCGATGGCCTGGACGATGGCAGGGGTTCCGGCTTCGAAGCGGTGCGGCGGCGCGTTGTAGGTCACGTTGTCCACCGTCACCTCGTTGATCATCTCGCCGCCACCCTGATAGGGCGGCATCGATTTGAGCAGGTCAGCCTTGCCGTACAGCACGCCGATGCCCGTTGGCCCATAGGTCTTGTGACCGGTGAAGACGTAGAAATCGGCATCGAGGGCCTGGACATCGATGGGCATATGCACGGCCGCCTGGCTACCATCGACCAGAACCGGAATACCGCGCGCATGGGCGATCTTGATGACCTCGGCAATGGGCACGATGGTGCCCAGCGCATTGGACATCTGGGTAACGGCCACGATTCTGGTGCGTGGCGTCAACAGTTTCTCGAATTCGTCGAGCAGGAAGTTTCCGTCATCGTCGATGGGCGCCCATTTCAGTACCGCGCCGTTGCGCTCACGGTGAAAATGCCAGGGCACGATGTTGGAATGATGCTCGAGGATGGAAAGTACGATCTCGTCGCCCTCGCCGATCACCATGCCGCCGAAGCTCTGGGCCACGAGGTTGATCGCCTCCGTCGCATTGCGGGTGAAGATGATCTGGTCCTTTGACGGCGCGTTAAGGAAGGCCCGCACGCTCTCGCGGGCATCCTCGAAGGCCTGGGTGGCGGCGTTGGAGAGGAAGTGCAGCCCGCGATGCACGTTTGCATACTCTTCCCGGTAGCTCTTCATGATCGCGTCCAGCACCTGCTGCGGTTTTTGCGCAGAGGCGGCATTGTCAAGATAGACCAACGGCTTGCCATAAACCTCGCGGGAGAGGATGGGGAAATCGCGGCGGATGGCAGCCACGTCGAAGGCCATGTCAGCGGCCTCCCGTGTGGTCGATCAGCCAGGCCTCGGCAAAGTCGGAGAGCGCCTGGCGCAGGCCATCATGCTCGACGGTCTCGAAGGCTTCTCCGGCGAAGGCGGCAATCAGCAGCGCCTTGGCTTCCCTTTCCGGAATCCCCCGGGACTCGAGATAGAAGAGATGATCATGATCGAGATCGCCCGAGGTGGCGCCATGACCGCAGACCACGTCATCTGCAAAGATTTCCAGTTCCGGCTTGGCGTCGAACTCCGCCGTCTCCGACAGAAGCAGCCCGTGGCTCGACTGCTTGCCATCGGTCTTCTGGGCATCCTTGCGGACCATGACCTTGCCCTGGAAGATGCCGCGCGCTGAATCGTCCATGACGCACTTGTAGAGTTCGCGGCTGGTGCAGTGTGGCACCCGGTGATCCACGACGAGACGCGTATCCGCATGCTGGCGGCCGGCCAACAGATAGCTACCGCTGATCCTGGCCTCGGCGCCGGAGCCGTCCATGATGTAGGTGCCGTTCTGACGGTTGACGCGGGCGCCCGAAGTCAGCGTGAAATCGCGCAACACGGCGCCTTCGGACAGTGTCACATGGGTATGCGAAAGATGAAGCGCATCGGCGGACTCGCGGTCCGCCTTGATCCGATCCAGCCGCGCGCCCTTGCCCAACGCGATCTCGGTTACCGGATTGGCGAGATAGGCCCCCTCGCCCAAATGAGTCTCGATCACGGTGGCGGAGCTGCCGGGCGCTACCTCGATCACCGTACGAGTGGCGATGGTGCGGGCTTCCCCCCGCGTCGCCACATGGATGATCTCGATCGGCGTATCGGCGCTGCCCGTGAGACGCAATCGCGCGCCATCGGTCAC
>JAPLOT010000214.1 GCA_026400595.1 Alphaproteobacteria bacterium
GTGCATCGCCAGGTCTTCATCGGCCGCGGACCCACCATCCGCGACGAGGCGCATTTCGAGCGCAAGCTCTTCGTCTGCCGCAAGGTGGTCTCGAACCGCGTTCTCGAAGTGCTGGGAAGCAAGGCGAAGACCTACTACCCGGTCTCGGTATCGGCCCGCACCATCGTCTACAAGGGCCTCGTGCTGGGCAAGAGTCTCGGCGACTACTACCTGGACCTCGTCGACCCGCGCGCCGAGTCGGCCTTCGCCATGGTGCACCAGCGCTTCTCGACCAACACCTTCCCGAGCTGGCCGCTGGCCCATCCCTACCGCTTCGTCTGCCACAACGGCGAGATCAACACGGTGCGCGGCAACTACAACTGGATGGCCGCGCGCCAGGCCAACATGCAGTCCGAGATCCTGGGCGAAGACCTCTCGAAGCTCTGGCCGATCTCCTACGAAGGCCAGTCGGACACCGCCTGCTTCGACAATGCGCTCGAGTTCCTCACCATGGGCGGCTACAGCCTGCCCCATGCCATGATGATGCTGATCCCGGAAGCCTGGGCTGGCAACCCGCTGATGGACGAGGACCGCCGCGCCTTCTACGAGTATCACGCGGCCCTCATGGAGCCCTGGGACGGCCCGGCCGCCATGGTCTTCACCGACGGACGCCTGATTGGCGCGACGCTGGACCGCAACGGTCTGCGGCCCTCGCGCTACATGACCTCTGCCGACGGCCATGTGCTGCTTGCCTCCGAAATGGGCTGCCTGCAATTCGCCGAGGAGAACATCACCCACAAGTGGCGCCTGCAGCCCGGCAAGATGCTGCTCATCGATCTCGACCAGAAGCGCATCATCTCGGACGAGGAGCTGAAGAAGCAGCTCGCGGCCGCACATCCCTACAAGGAATGGCTGAAGCGCACCCAGGTCGTGCTGCGCGACCTGCCCGCCGCCAAGACGCGGCGCGCCCGCAGCACCGTGCCGCTGCTCGACCGCCAGCAGGCCTTCGGCTACACGCAGGAAGACCTCAAGATCCTCATGGCGCCCATGGCCCAGACCGGCCAGGAGGCCGTAGGATCGATGGGCAACGACGCGCCCATCTCGGCACTCTCCGACAAGGCCAAGCTGCTCGACACCTACTTCAAGCAGAACTTCGCGCAGGTGACCAATCCGCCGATCGACCCGATCCGCGAGGAGCTGGTGATGTCGCTGGTCTCCTTCATCGGCCCGCGCCCCAACCTGCTCGACCTCAAGGGCACCTCGTCGCACATGCGGCTCGAGGTTTCTCAGCCCATCCTCACCAACGAGGAGCTGGAGCGCATCCGCACCATCGGCGCGGTGCGCGAGAACCCCTTCCGGACGGCCACCATCGACATCACCTATGACGTGGCCAACGGCCCCGAATACATGGAAGCGGCCCTCGACTCGGTCTGCGCCCAGGCCGAGCGCGCGGTGCGCGACGGCTACAACATCATCATCCTGTCGGACCGCGCCGTCTCGGCCGAGCGCGTGCCGATCCCGTCGCTGCTCGCCACCTCCGCCACCCACCACGACCTGATCCGCAAGGGTCTTCGCACCAAGGTGGGGCTTGTCGTGGCATCCGGCGAGCCGCGCGAGGTGCACCAGTTCTGCACGCTGGCTGGCTATGGCGCGGAGGCGATCAACCCCTATCTCGCCTTCGAGACGCTGGAGGAGATGCTTCCGACGCTTGAGGAGAAGATCACCGCCTACGAGGCGACCAAGCGCTACATCAAGGCCATCGACAAGGGCATTCTCAAGGTCATGTCCAAGATGGGCATCTCGACCTACCAGTCCTATTGCGGCGCCCAGATCTTCGACGCGGTGGGCCTCTCCACCGACTTCGTGAAGAAGTACTTCACCGGCACGGCCACCCAGATCGAGGGCGTCGGGCTGATCGAGATCGCCAACGAGGCCTTCCACCGCCACGAGGACGCCTTCGGCGAGAACCCGGTGTTCCGCGCGGCCCTCGACGTCGGCGGCGAATATGCTCAGCGCATCCGCGGCGAGGCGCATGTGTGGAACGCCGAGACCGTCTCCAACCTGCAGCACGCGGTGCGCGGCAATTCCAAGGACAAGTACCTGGCCTATGCCAGGCTGATCAACGAACAGTCCGAGCGGCTCAAGACCATGCGCGGGCTGTTCCGCATCCGCAGCGCCGAGGAGATGGGCCGCAAGCCGGTGCCGCTGGAGGAGGTCGAACCCGCCGCCGCCATCGTCCGGCGCTTCGCGACGGGTGCGATGTCCTTCGGCTCGATCAGCCGCGAGGCCCATACGACGCTTGCCATTGCCATGAACCGCATCGGCGGCAAGTCAAACACCGGCGAGGGCGGCGAGGAATCCGACCGCTTCAAGCCGTTGCCCAACGGCGACTCCATGCGCTCGGCCATCAAGCAGGTGGCCAGCGGCCGCTTCGGCGTGACGGCGGAGTACCTCGTCAATTCCGACATGATGCAGATCAAGATGGCCCAGGGCGCCAAGCCCGGCGAGGGCGGGCAATTGCCGGGGCACAAGGTGGACAGCGTCATCGCCAAGGTGCGCCATTCGACGCCGGGCGTCGGCCTCATCTCGCCGCCGCCGCATCACGACATCTATTCGATCGAGGATCTGGCCCAGTTGATCTTCGACCTGAAGAACGTCAACCCTGCAGGCCAGGTCTCGGTGAAGCTCGTGTCCGAAGTGGGCGTCGGAACCGTTGCGGCGGGCGTCTCCAAGGCCCATGCCGATCATGTGACGATCTCGGGCTACGAGGGCGGCACCGGCGCTTCGCCGCTGACCTCGATCAAGCATGCGGGATCGCCCTGGGAGATCGGCCTCGCCGAAACCCAGCAGACGCTGGTCGCCAATGACCTCCGCGGCCGCATCGCGGTGCAGGCCGACGGCGGCATCCGCACCGGGCGCGATGTGGTGATCGCCGCCCTGCTCGGCGCCGACGAGATCGGCTTCGCCACGGCACCGCTCATCGCCGCGGGCTGCATCATGATGCGCAAGTGTCATCTCAACACCTGCCCCGTGGGCGTCGCCACGCAGGACCCCGAGCTGCGCAAGCGCTTTAAGGGCCAGCCGGAGCACGTCATCAACTTTTTCTTCTTCGTGGCCGAAGAGGTGCGGGAGCTTCTGGCCTCCATGGGCCTGCGCAGCTATGACGAGCTGATCGGCGCCACCGAGAACCTCGATCAGGACAAGGCCATCGCCCACTGGAAGGCGCGCGGCCTCGACTTCGCGAAGATCTTCGCCAAACCCGACATCACCGGTCCGGTCGCCACCAAGAAGGTGACGGCCCAGGATCATGGCATCGACAAGATCCTCGACCGCAAGCTGATCGCGGAAGCGAAGCCGGCGCTGGAACAGGGCAAGGCCGTGGAGATCGAGACCGCCATCCGCAATGCCGACCGCACCGCCGGCGCCATGCTGTCGGGCGAAGTGGCCAAGCGCCATGGCCATGCCGGACTGCCGGAGGACACGATCAAGGTGAAGCTGACAGGCATCGCAGGTCAGAGCTTCGGCGCCTGGGCCGCGCATGGCGTGACGCTGGATCTCACCGGCGAGGCCAACGACTATGTCGGCAAGGGCCTGTCGGGTGGCAAGATCATCGTCAAGCCGCATGCCAAGATCGGCTTCGC
>JAPLOT010000222.1 GCA_026400595.1 Alphaproteobacteria bacterium
GAGCCATAGGCGAAGTAGTAAAGCGGCACGCCGGGTCTATTCCGCCGCCTCGCGCTTGCCGCGGCGCAGGACCTCCTTGAGGAAGTGGCCGGTGTAGCTGCGCTTCTCGCGCGCCACGTCTTCCGGCGTTCCGGCCACCACGATCTCGCCGCCGCCATCGCCGCCTTCGGGGCCGAGGTCGATGATCCAGTCGGCGGTCTTGATGACCTCGAGATTGTGCTCGATCACCACCACCGTGTTGCCCTGGTCCACCAGCTCGTGCAGCACCTCCAGCAGTTTCCTCACGTCATGGAAATGCAGGCCGGTCGTCGGCTCGTCGAGGAGGTAGAGCGTGCGGCCGGTGGCCCGGCGCGACAGTTCCTTGGCCAGCTTCACGCGCTGGGCCTCGCCGCCCGAGAGCGTCGTGGCCTGCTGGCCGACATGGATGTAGCCGAGTCCCACGCGTTCAAGCGTCTCCATCTTGTCGCGCACGCTGGGCACGGCGCGGAAGAACTCCGCCGCTTCCGCGACGGTCATGTCCAGCACGTCCGCGATGGACTTGTCCTTGAAGCGGATCTCGAGTGTCTCGCGGTTGTAGCGCTTGCCGTGGCATTCGTCACAGGTCACGTAGACATCCGGCAGGAAATGCATCTCGATCTTGATGACGCCATCGCCCTGGCAGGTCTCGCAGCGCCCGCCCTTCACGTTGAAGGAGAAGCGCCCCGGCTCGTAGCCGCGCGCCTTGGCCTCGGGGAGGCCGGCGAACCAGTCGCGGATCGGGGTGAAGGCGCCGGTATAGGTGGCGGGGTTGGAGCGCGGCGTGCGCCCGATCGGGCTCTGGTCGATGTCGATGATCTTGTCGAGCGCCTCCAGGCCCTCGATGCGGTCGTGCTGGGCCGGCGCCTCGCGCGTGCCCATCAGCTTGCGGGCCGCGGCCCGATAGACCGTGTCGATGAGCAAGGTGGACTTGCCGCCGCCCGAGACGCCGGTGACGCAGGTGAAGACGCCCAGCGGAATCTCGGCCGAGACATTCTTGAGATTGTTGGCGCTGGCCCCCTTCACGCGGATGGAGCGGCCTTTCTCCCACTTGCGCCGGTGCAGCGGCAACGGCACCTGCTGCAGCCCGGTCAGGTACTGCCCGGTGAGCGAATGGGGATTGGCCATGACCTCGGCGGGCGTGCCCTGTGCGATGATCTTGCCGCCATGCACGCCGGCGCCGGGGCCGATGTCGACCACGTAGTCCGCCAGCCTTATGGCGTCCTCGTCATGCTCGACCACGATCACCGTATTGCCGAGATCGCGCAGATGCACGAGGGTTTCCAGCAGGCGCGCATTGTCGCGCTGGTGCAGGCCGATGGATGGTTCGTCCAGCACGTAGAGAACCCCGGTGAGGCCCGAGCCGATCTGCGACGCCAGCCGGATGCGCTGGCTCTCGCCGCCCGACAGCGTGCCCGAGGTGCGCGACAGGTTGAGATAGTCCAGGCCCACATCGACGAGGAACTTCAGCCGCTCGCGGATTTCCTTCAGGATCCGCGCGGCGATCTCCTTGTCCTTCGGCTTCAGCTTGGCCAGGAGTTCGTCGAACCAGACATTGGCCTGGCGGATCGACATCTCCGAAATCTCGCCGATGTGCTTGCGGTCGATCTTCACGGCCAGGGCCTGCGGCTTGAGGCGGTAGCCGTGACATTCAGAGCACGGATGATCGGACTGGAACTTGGAGAGTTCCTCGCGCATCCATTCGGAATCGGTCTCGCGCCAGCGCCGTTCGATGTTGCCGATCACACCCTCGAAGGGCTTCTTCGTCTTGTAGGAGCGGATCCCGTCATCATAGGTGATGGAGATCTCGTCCTCGCCGGTGCCGAAGAGAATTGCGTCGCGCGCCTTCTTCGGCAGGTCCTTCCAGGCGGTGTTCATGGAGAACTTGAAGTGCTTCGCCAGGGCCTCGAGCGTCTGGGTGTAATAGGGCGAGGTATTGCCCGTCTTGGCCCAGGGGAGTACCGCGCCGTCGCGCAGCGACAGGGTGGCGTCCGGCACGACCAGCTCGGGCTCGAACTTCAACTCGGTGCCAAGGCCGTCGCATTTCGGGCAGGCGCCGAAGGGATTGTTGAAGGAGAAGAGCCGGGGCTCGATCTCGTCGATGGTGAAGCCCGAGACCGGACAGGCGAAGCGCTCGGAAAAGAGCACGCGCTCATGCGTCTCGTTCTTGGACTTGTTGGCGCCTTCCTCCGAGGTGGCCGAGGCGGGGAGCGGCTTGTCGGCGAATTCGGCCACCGCGAGACCGTCCGCCAGCTTCAGCGCCGTCTCGAAGGAATCGGCCAGCCGCGTGGCGATGTCGCTGCGCACCACCAACCGGTCCACCACCACGTCGATGTCGTGCTTGTACTTCTTGTCGAGTGCCGGAACCGCATCGATCTCGTGGAAATGGCCGTCGACCTTGACGCGCTGGAAGCCGCGCTTCTGAAGGTCGGCCAGTTCCTTCCGGTATTCGCC
>JAPLOT010000547.1 GCA_026400595.1 Alphaproteobacteria bacterium
GGACCAGCTGTCTGAGGTCATCGCGGCGCGCGGCTGGAGTGCGGCGCGCATCGGCGTCGAGATGGACAATTACTGGTTCTCGGCCGCCGCCAACGCATCGCTGCGCCGGCACCTCACCGATGCCTCGTTCTTCGACACGACTGGGCTGGTCAACTGGCAGCGCACCGTCAAGAGCGGCCACGAGGTCGACTTCATCCGTCGCGCCGCCGCCATCGTCGATGCCATGCATGCCAGGGTCTTCGAACTGGTCGAGCCGGGCCTTCCCAAGAACGTGCTGGTGGCCGAGATCCAGAAGCAGGCCGTGCTCGGCGCCGGCGGCCACTGGGGCGATTACTGCGCCTTCGTGCCCATGCTGCCCTCGGGACTCGATGCGACGGCGCCGCATCTCACCTGGGACGACCGGCCCTTCAACAACAACGAAGGCACCTTCTTCGAGCTCGGCGGCTGCTACCGCCGCTACCACGCGCCCCTGTCGCGCACCGTCTATCTCGGCAAGCCGCCGCAGAAGTTCCTCGACGCCGAGAAGGCCGTGTCGGAAGCGACCGAGGCGGGCCTCGCGCAATGCCGCCCCGGCGTCACCTGCGGCGAGGTGGCGGATGCCTTCTTCGGCACGCTGCAGAAGAACGGCTTCACCAAGGATTCGCGCGCCGGCTATTCCATCGGCCTCTCCTATCCGCCCGACTGGGGCGAGCGCACCCTGTCGATCCGCCGCGGCGACCGCACCGTGCTACAACCCAACATGACGCTGCATTTCATGCCGGCCCTGTGGCTTGACGACGGCGGGCTGGAGCTCTCCGAAACCATCCTGATCACGCCCACCGGCGTCGAATGCCTGTGCAAGACGCCGCGCAAGCTGGTGATCAAGAGCTGAGGACATCATGACCGACTTCAACCGCCCGCTCTCGGGACTCGTCACGCCGCGCTTCGGCGGCATCGCCACCTTCATGCGCCTGCCGCATGTGCCGCTCGATCAGGCGGAAGGTCTCGACATCGGCATCTTCGGCATTCCCTGGGATGGCGGCACCACCAACCGCCCGGGCCCCCGCCATGCGCCGCGCCAGATGCGCGAGGCCTCCGCCATGGTGCGGCCCATGCACCAGACCATGCACATCGTGCCCTATGACCTCGCCAATGTCGCCGACCTCGGCGACAGCCCGGTCAATCCGGCCAGCGTCGACGATGCGCTGAAGCGCGTGGAAGGATTCTACACGGCGCTCATCGCCAAGGGCATCCGTCCGCTGGCGGCGGGTGGCGATCATCTCTGCTCGCTGCCGGCGCTGCGCGCGGTGGGGGCCAAGCAGCCGGTGGGTATGATCCATTTCGATGCCCATACCGATCTCTACGATTGTTATTTCGGCGGCTTCAAATACACCCATGGCACGCCTTTCCGCCGCGCCATCGAGGACGGTGTGCTCGATCCCAAGCGCACCATCCAGATTGGCCTGCGCGGCTCCATGTACGATCTCGACGACTTCGACTATGGCGCGAAGATGGGCGTGCGGCTCGTACGCATCGAGGAGGCGATGGAAAAGGGCCCCAAGGCCATCATGGCCGAGGCGCGCCGCATCGTGGGCGACGGTCCCGTCTATGTGAGCTTCGACATCGACATGCTCGATCCCGTCTATGCGCCGGGCACCGGCACACCCGAAATCGGCGGCTTCA
>JAPLOT010000057.1 GCA_026400595.1 Alphaproteobacteria bacterium
GGGACGCTGTGTCTCGGCATAGGATCCCGCGCAGGCGGCAAAGTCTTCGTGCCCCAGCAGCCTTTCGGTGACCGGATAGCGCACGCGCAGCGCATTGATCAGCGCCGACGTCACGTTGGCGCGGTAGATGCGGAAGCGCGGATCGGCCGGCAACAGGGACCAATCCCCGATGGCCGCCGCGAACTCGCGCTGGCCAATCATGCCGCGGCCCGCGAAGAGCTGCGCATGATGTGCTCGGCCCGACCCGCCTCGGCGACCAGTTCGGCGAGCGGCGGGACGTTGGCGTCACGTTCGATCAATGTCGGGAGCGGACCGGTCTTGCCGATGACGGCCGCGTAGAGTTGCCAGACGTCTTCGACCACCGGCGCCGCATGCGAGTCGATCAGCACGGCGCCACCATCCTCTGCGACGACGTCATGTCCGGCCAGATGGATTTCCTGGACATGCGACAAGGGGTAGGCCGCGAGGTAGTCCGTCGCATCGGTCGCCAGATTGCGGGCCGAGACGAAGACATTGTTGACGTCCAGCAGCAGGCCGCAGCCTGTGCGCCGGACGACTTCCGCGATGAAACCTGCCTCGTCGAAGCTGCTCTCCGCGAAGCGCAGATAGCTGGAGGGGTTCTCCAGCAGCATCTGGCGACCGAGAACCGACTGTGTCTCGTCAATGTGATCGCAGACCGTCTGAAGCGTCGCGGCCGTATAGGGAAGAGGCAGAAGGTCGCTGAGATAGCCGGTCTCATGGGTGGACCAGGCGAGATGTTCCGAGAAGAGTCCTGGCTGATATCGCGCGATCAGGGCCTTGAGGCGCATGAGATGACCAGTGTCCAGCCGCCCCGGACCGCCGATCGACAGGCCCACGCCATGCAGGGACAGGGGGTAGAGATCGCGAATGGCGGAAAGGTAGCGGTGCGGCGGACCGCCGGCGCCCATGTAGTTTTCGGCATGGATCTCGAAGAAGCCGAGATCCGGCGGTTCAGCCAGCACCGATCTGTAGTGTTCGGCCTTGAGTCCGACGCCGCCGCGCGCAGGGATGTCTCGAGCTGGTGTTGACATGGAATGCGGGGCGCGGGTGGAGCCGCGCCCCAGTCGGGCGATCAAGCCGGCCGCTTGATGGGTTCGAGCGAGCCGGGGCCGAGCGGTGTCTCGGTCGTCACGCAGGTGCCCTTGGGTACCAGCTTCCAGGAATTGCCCTGATAGTCGATCGTCGATGTTCCGGCACAGGTCGTGCCTTCGCCGGCGGCGCAGTCGTTCTGGCCCTTGAGTGCAATGCCGTAGCACTTTTCCATGTCGGCGGCCTGGGCGGCCGCGGTCATGGCGGTCCCGGCAATGGCGGCCGTCATGGCTCCGGCGATGGCGAGCATGGTGTTGCGGCGAGAGGTGTTCATGGGCGTCTCCTGTGTTGAATTCAGCATGCGTAGCATTGCAGAGTCGAAGGTCAAGGGAAAATCAACTGACTGTAAACAAAGCACTTCGTCGATATCACCAATATGTGCAACTCTCGTTACACGAATGGCATTCGCAACTGCAGCATTTCAGTCAACCGATCGCAATAGAAGCTTGTCAAAGTCCCCGACCTGAATGAAGCCGAGGCGAGGAAATTCGAGGTCAACGATCACATAGAGCGTGATGGTCAGGATTGCCGCGAAGCCAATCATGTGAAACCAGTTTCGCGACCGTGCTGCGGCCATGCCGTGACCTGCGATGGTTGCACAGATCAGCGCCAAGGCGAAGAGCAGCACATAGATGATGGCGGGCGGATGCGAGACAGTCGCCATTGCCCGCGTTGTGGTGATGTCGATCATCTGATTCAGGGCTGGCAGCAGGAGCATGTTGAGATTCGGGGGGGCATCCGGCATCCTTCCTGCTGCAATGGCGAGCGACCAGATTTCCTTCTGAATCTCTTCCGATGCCTCCAGTCCGGCCTTGAAATCCTCGAAGTCAATGCCCTTGCGGTAGGCGTTCACGCGCGAGTCGACATAGCGCCGGAAAGCGTCCCGCAGAGCAGGTTGCGCTGCCTGGGGAGCCAGGTCGACGCGAAGGTAGGCGGTGCCGATGTCATTGGCCTCTGCGACGATCATGTCCCGGCGGTGGTCGAAGCGCGCCGCAGCGCTGGAGAAGGCAAAGGCCAGAAGCAAACCGAAGAGCGCAAAGATGGCGGCATCCACCGCGGCCGTACCGGGCAAGGGTCCGCCCGTGCCCTGCTGACGCCAACTGCCGATCCGCCGCCCCAGTTCGGCTGCAAGGACAATGGCCAGGAACAATCCCGTGAAGAGCGGCAGGGCATAGTTGATGAGCTGCGTAACCACGGGTCTGCTCCATTCGTCCGGATTTGATAGTCGATTCCATGATGCAATGCACCAGAAGGATGACCTGGGCCCCCTCGCCAAGCGTGGTCAGTGGGCGCTACTATGGCTCAGTACTCTTCTGCCCGGAGCAATCATGATCGACTTCCCAATCATCGATACCCACGTTCACCTGCTCGACACGCAGCGCTTCGGCTACTCCTGGGCCAAGGGCGCGCCCAAGCTGGGGCGAGACTGGACGATCGCCGATCTCACCGAATGCGCCAGTCCCTATACGATCGAGGGGTTCGTCTTCGTCGAGGTCGATGTCGACATGCCGCAGTATCTTGACGAGGCCGTCTGGGTGCAGTCGCTGGCCGACAAGGAGTCCCGGCTGAAGGGCTGCGTAGCCTGCCTGCCCATGGAACGCGGCGCGGCGCTGGAGCCGGAGATGGCGCAGCTTGCCGCTCTCAAGGTGATGCGGGGTGTGCGCCGGCTGATCCAGAACCAGCCGGACCCCGCGTTCGTGCTGAAGCCGGATTTCCTGGCGGCGGTCAAGCTGCTGCCGCGCTACGGGCTGTCCTTCGACATCTGCATCTTCCATCACCAGCTTCCGAACACGCTGGAACTGGTCCGCCGCTGTCCCGAGGTGTCGTTCATTCTCGATCACATCGCCAAACCGGGCATCAAGGCCGGCCTGACCGATCCGTGGAAGAAGCACGTCAAGGAGCTGGCGCAGATGCCGAATGTCGTCTGCAAGCTCTCCGGCGTGACCACCGAAGCCGACCACGCGAACTGGACGCGCGAGCAGCTGCGCCCCTACATTGACCATGTCATCGACTGCTTTGGCTTTGACCGGATCATGTATGGCGGCGACTGGCCGGTCTCCGAACTCGCCGGACGCTATACCGACTGGATCGGCGTTCTTGATTGGGCCACGGCGGGTTGTTCGCCGGCGGAGAAGCGGAAGCTGTTCCGCGACAACGGCATGCGGGCCTATCGTCTGAGCTAGCCGTCATGCGGGTGATGCGCTTGACCCCCGAGCTCGTGGCCCGCTGTCACCGGGACGTGCCCGAGACGAAAGGTGACCCGGCCCATGACTATTTCGAGGATGCGGACTACGACCGGGCAACCGCGGCCGTGCTGGCGGCAAGGCCTGAGGGCCCGCTCTGGCTCTTTGCCTACGGGTCTCTGCTGTGGAGGCCCGAGTTCGAATCCATCGAGGCGCACCGCGCCGTGGCATACGGGTGGCAGCGCGGGTTCTCGATGCAAATCCTTAGTCATCGCGGCACGCCCGAGCAGCCGGGCTACATGATGTGTCTCGATCAGGGCGGAGAATGCGAGGGTCTTGCGCTGCGCCTGCGCGAGGCGGACGCAACCGCGCAGATCCGCACGCTGCTCTATCGCGAGATTGGCAGCCACGAGGCGCTGGACAGCGTGCGCTGGATCGAATTGAACAGCACCACCGGTCCGCTCAGGGCCCTCACCTTCTACGCACGGCCCGACCGGTTGCCTCTCTATCAGCCCAACCGGCCCCTGGATGAGATTGCCCATGGCCTGGCGCGGGCCTGCGGCCATTGGGGATCGGGTGCAGCCTATCTCTACAATACCGTCAGTCATCTGGAAGAACTTGGCATTCACGATCCGCGCCTGTGGGAGCTGCAGGAGAGGGTCGCTGCCGAGATCGAGAGAATTCATGCTGGCCAAGCGGCCGGCGATGCCGGGCGGTAGGCCGCCGCCCTGCCGGACAGTGTTGGCGGAGGTTTGCCGGTACGCCTGTCGGTCGATTTCAGGATCGTTGCAAGTTCAGTGAGATAGATCAGCCTGCCGGATGAGTGGTTTCTGGCCCCGGGCTTGCATCGCTGTTTCCGAGACAGGATGTGGGGCGAACATGAGGGGCAGGATGTTGCAGGAGGAGGTCAGCCAGATGCGACCTTGTATTCATCGCCATGTCGGTCTCGGGCGAGACGTTGAAGTTGGGTCTGCTATGTACAAAGGCGATGCGCCATGCGTGGTTACCACAACGTTCGGGACACGGCCGGACACTGACCGTGAGCCCGGTGCACTGCGCCGAATCCCAACCCGGAAACGATCTCAACCTCAAGCCAATACTGATCAGCGGATTCCGCTTGCGATTTGTGTTGGGCTGCAGAACATCGATCAACTGTAACCAGGAGGACGACATGACCCATCTGAACCGTCGCGGCTTCATTGCCGGCAGTACCTTCCTTGCGACTTCGCTTTTCGCCGGTGTTCCGGCCTTTGCCGCGACCCGCTACATCACCATCGGCACCGGCGGTACGGGCGGCGTGTTCTATCCCTATGGTGGCGGGCTTGCGCAGCTCCTGTCGGCCAAGCTTCCGGAGACCCAGGTCACGGCCGAGGTGACGGGCGGATCGGTCGACAACGTGAAGCTGCTGAGTGCCGGCAACGCCGAAATCGGCTTTTCGACCATCGACTCGGCCTATGACGGCGTGAAGGGCGAGGCAGCCTACAAGGACGTCGGCCCCCAGAAGATCGCAACGCTGGCGGTCCTCTATCCCAGTTTCCTCCATGTCGTGGCCTCCAAGGCCAGCGGCATCAAGACCATCGCCGACATCAAGGGCAAGCGGGCCTCGGTGGGCTCTGCCGGTTCTTCGACGGAGTCCATTGCCGATCGCATGCTGATGGCAGCCGGCGTGGATCCCATGACGGAGGTGACCCGCGACAATCTGGGCGTGGCCGAGTCCGCCGGTGCCATCAAGGACGGCAAGGTCGATGTCTTCTTCTGGATCGGCGGGGTGCCGACTCCTGCTGTCAAGGACCTGGTCTCCACCAATGGCGACGACGTCGTCTTCGTCGGATCCAGCGACGTGGCATCGAAACTCGCCGAGGCCTATCCGGGCGTCTATACGTCCGGCATGTTGAAGAAGGAGGCCTACGCCAATCTTGCCGACGATCTCCCGACACTTGTCGTCGACAACGTGCTCATCGTCCCCGAAGCCCTCGATGGCGGGCTGGTGACCGAAGTCCTGTCGGCGATCTTCGACAACATCGCGGACGTCCATGCCATTCATCCCTCGGCCAAGAGGCTGTCGCTTGAAACGGCGGCCGCGAAGACGGCGGTTCCCTATCATCCCGCGGCGGTGGAATTCTACAAGAGCCGCGGCATCACGGCAGGTTGATCGCAGCCAGTCAGGACAGGAGAGCGGCATGGCGGCGGCGAAGCAGACGAAACCCACACTCTCGGCGGCAGAGCTTGAAGCTCTGGCCGCGGACAGTGAGCAGGGCGTGACGCGCCGACTCACCGGCTGGGAAAGCTGGCTGGCCTCCGCGCTTTGCGCTTCGCTGTCGCTCTACGCCCTCTACTGGACGCAGTTCGCGATCAACACCTCGGTGTACCGCGCCACATTCCTCGGCATCGTGCTGGCGGCGGCCTTCGTCATCTTTCCGATCCACCGGAAGCTGACGGGCCGCCACCTGCGCCTCCTCGACGCGGTGCTGATTGCGCTGTCCGTGATCACCATCTGGTACTTCGTTTCCCATCTCGAAGCGACCAAGACGAGGGCCACGGCACCGCTGCAGATCGAGATCTGGCTTGGTGGAGCCCTCATGCTTCTGGTGCTGGAAGCCACCCGGCGTGCCACCGGCTGGGCCCTGCCGCTGATCGCCGTTGGCTTTCTCGTCTATGGCTATTTCGGGCCTTACATGCCTGAACCCTTCAATCATCGCGGCTTCTCGATCGCGCGCATCGTTGGCCAGAACTATCTGACGCTCGAGGGACTGTTCTCGACGCCGATGGACGTGGCCGCAACCTTCATCATCGTGTTTGCGCTCTATGGCGCCGTACTCGACCGTGGCGGGGCCGGGCGCTTCTTCATCGATTGGGCCTTTGCGCTCTTTGGCAAGCGTCCGTCAGCGGCGGCACCCGGGCGCGCCGTGGTAGCTTCCGGGTTCCTGCTCGGAACCGTCTCGGGATCCGGCATCGCCACGACCGTGACGCTCTCGTCGCTGTCCTGGCCCCTGCTGAAACGGTCCGGCTACACGCCGACGGTTGCGGGCGGCCTGACCTCTGCGGCAGGGATCGGCGCCACGCTCTCGCCGCCGACTCTCGGGGCTGCCGCCTTCATCATCGCCGAGTATCTGGAGATCGACTACGTCGACGTGCTGATCATGGCGGCCATACCGACGATCCTCTACTATCTCAGCTGCTGGTTCATGGTGGAGGGAGACGCGCGCAAGCTGGGGGTGACGCCGGTCAGGACGAGCGATGAGTCGCTCTGGGGACTGACGACCCGCAAGGGCTATCACTTCATCTCGCTCGCCGCGATCGCGGTGCTGCTGGCCACCGGCATGAGCGCCTTCCTCGCTGTATTCTGGTCGATCATCATCGCCTTTGCGCTCAGCATGATCAGGGCCGAGGACCGCCTGCTGGCACCCTATGGCGCGATCGCGGGCCTGGCTGTCTTCGCGCTGGCCTGGGCGCTGGGCGTGCGGCTTTCGGTTTCAGCCTATCTCGGCCTGATGGCGGGCGGGGGCGTCACGCTGCTGCTCCATGCCATGGGCAATGATCCCGACCGCGCCGGGCCGCGGCTGGTGGAGACCTTCGTGGAGGGCGGCAAGAGCTGCGTCGGAATTGCCGCGACCTGCGCCACCGCCGGCATCATCGTGTCGATCATCAACCTCTCCGGCCTGGGTCTCAAGCTGTCGGGCGTCATCGTCGACATTGGCGGCGGGAATCTCGGCATGACCCTTCTCCTCGCGGCTGCAGCCATGTGGCTGCTCGGCACTGCGGTGCCGGTGACCGCCTCATACATCATTGCCGCGGTGGTGCTCGTGCCGGCGCTGGTATCGTTGGGCGTGGCGCCGCAGGCGGCCCATATGTTCATGTTCTACTATGCGGTGCTGGCCGATGTCTCGCCACCGACCGCGCTGTCGCCCTTCGCGGCGGCCGCCATCTGCGGGGGCGCCCCCTTCGCCACCATGATGCAGGCCTGGAAATACACGCTCCCGGCTTTCGTGGTTCCGGTCATCTTCTGCCTGCCGCCATTCGGCACGGGACTCCTGCTGGACGGCAGTCCCGCAGAGATCGCGCTGATCACGATCACCGCCACCGCAGCGCTGGCTGGCCTGTCGCTTGCGGCCGTCGGCTGGATGCGGGGACCGCTTTCGGGCATCGAGCGGGTGATCGCTGCGGCTGCCGGCATCGCCCTCATCGTTCCTTCCCCGATGAGTCAGGTTGCGGGCGCCGTGGCACTGGCGGCCGTCGTGGGATGGCAGGCGATGCGGTTCCGGCAGGCCCGGCAGCCGGGCCTAAGAGCCGGACGTCAGCGGCTGGCGGTAGATGAAGTAACGGCCCGGCACGGCGTCTGGCGGCAGGGGCAGTTGCACGAAGCCCGGGACTTCGAGATTGAGATCAGACAGGAGAAAGCCACCCGGCATCAGGGCTGGTGGCGCGATGCGCGGAACAAGCTCGCGCATCATCTGGTTGTGTTCGAGCGAAATGTCGCCCACGTCGGAATGGACCAGCGCGACCTTGCCCTCGAAGCGCTTTACATAGACCGGCAGGTTCACTTCAATGTCGCCGCGCACCAGATAGGGATCGGGGGGCAAGCAGCCTTCGATGGGACGCACGTCGCGCTCGAAGACATAGATTTCGCGCCCTGGCTGGTTGCGTCGCAGGTGGTCATAGGTGCGGCCCTTGCCAAGGCCCAGTTCGAAGACCGGGCCCTGCATGTCCGCCATCTGCTCAAAGACCCAGGCAAAGCAGGCGTGCTGCGACTTTAGCCGATAGTGAAACCTATCCAGCATGCTCAGTTCGGTCTGCATCGCGGGGTCCTTTGACGTTTCACCATCGATTTTCTTGCTGGGCGCTGTCTAGCACAACCGCGCAGGCTCAATGCAACCCCCGAAGAGCCGTCAGGTGACGTTCAGCTGGAAGCGGCCTTGAGCCGGCTGGCGGCCATTGCGTAGCCACCGGCCCCTCCGTCGATGAAATGCATGTGGTCGCGCTGAAGCGGTGTCGGAACGATGCAGGTCATCAGCGCGGTTTCCTGCCTGTGCAGTCCATAGCGACAAATGCCCTTTCGTGCGGCCTGTTCGAGAAGCGCTTCGATTTCGCGCGAGCGCTGCCGGTCGAGGTCGACCGTCATTTTCAAGCCGTCGTCGAACTTGCGAAAGTCGGAGTTCTGCGCAACGTCGCGGCGATAGACCGCAGCATCGAACCTGCCCAGTGGCACCTTGAACCGGTCGAGGAGCGCGACCAGCCAGACCTGGGCGACGATGCCGAGCCGGCGCAGCGGCCGCAACAGGGGTGCGCCTCCAGCGCGGGTTTCGTAGGTCGTATTGCCTGGCCTGAAACTGGTCTCCGGCCCCACTTCGGGAATGGGGTGTCCGCCGCGCTCTTCCTCACCGGTCAGGGCGACGATCCGCGCGACGAGGGCATCGAACTCACCCGCTGATGCCTGCGGTCCCGGTACGGCGATGATCGAGAGGATTTCGCCATGCCGCGAGGTCAAGGGATTCCAGCGGCATGACAGGCCGGAAAGATCGGGGCGTGTGCCGGGCGCTGCAGGCGGTTCGATGTAACGGCCCGCCTTCATCTGTGCTTCGGCCCAGCTTGCGCCACCGCCGGCGAACATGGCGTATGTGACCTCGGGGGCCACCTGGAAGCGGGCAACACGCACATCGAACCCATGCGCGCGAATGTCATGGACCGGCACGACCGCAGCACGGAGGGTGAGGGCAAGCTCTTCCGCAACCCAGGTCTGAACGGCTGCAAGGGCCCTCCGCGTGGCGGCCTCCGCCGAAGGCGGGACGGCAACCATGGCGCCGTCCCCGCCGAAGACAAAGGGATACTGATGGTGACCGTGCAAGGCATTGAGAATGGCGGAAATGACGCTGGCGCCTGCCATGTTCACGGCCCTGTACTGTCCGGCCTCGATCGCCCTGGTCGATCCCACGATGTCCGAAGTGGCCAGCAGCCAGCCTTCGGGCAGGGGCCGGTAGAGTTCGAAGCTGGCGACATCCGCGAAGTCGCGGAAGGCCGGCAGAGCTTCGTAGAAGCTGTCCTGTGCGGGTGCGCTCATGCAGCTTCAGATAGCATACCGCCCGGCCTTCCGCGACACGCGGCCACCCGATCATCGCAATGTGATCTGCCGTGTCTCCCCGGGCTTTGTTGAACCTCCCGGCGAACTGGTCTAACTCTCGGTGCAACCAAACAACCCCGCAGTATCGGTGTAATGTTCGAAGAGACCAAAAAAGGCCTCCAGCGTGTGCTGGCGCGGGCAATTCTCGGGCCGCTGTTCTCGTTTCACTTCATGCGCCGCCGCGCACTTGCAATGCTGAATCGGCATTTCGACAAGGGCGAGCTGACTCTGCGCTATCGCATGAAGGATCACACCCTGTTTCTCGACCCGGCCGACGACGTGATTGCCGCACGCGTCCTGCTGCGCGGCGACTGGCAGCGCCGGGACCTGCTGCGGGTCGTTTCCCTGCTCAGGACGCATGTTCCCGAGTCGGCCGGACGGAGGTTCATCGATGTCGGCGCGAACATCGGCACCGAAACCGTCTATGCCATGCTGAGCGGACACTTCTCGGGCGCAGTTTCAATCGAGCCGGAACCGCACAATTTCTCCTTGCTCTCCGAGAACATTGCGGCGAATGCGTTGAACTCGAGCGTGCAGGCCGTCAATTGTGCGGCAGGGGCCAAGGCAGGCTCTGCCTTCCTCGCGCGCAGCGAGTCGAACAAGGGTGGCCACGCGCTGTCGGTTGATGCCGGTGGCGCTGATCGCATTGCGGTCGAAGTGCTGCCGGTCGATTCCATTCTCGCCAGTCTGGGCATTGATGCCTCTGAAGCCGGGCTGGTGTGGATCGATGTCAACGGAACCGAGCAGGACGTGCTATCGGGCATGACGTCATTGCTGCGCCACAAGGTGCCCGTTGTGCTTGAGCACCTTCCTACCTTCATCACCGCGGATCAGGCGCGCAGCATCCACCGCTTGCTGGCGGCACACTACCGTCACTATTGCCGCGTCGACGACGTCGACCGCGAGCCGGCCGATGTCGTTCGCATGGACCCGTTGAAGGATACCGGCGATTTCCTGTTCTTCTGACCGGCCATTTCGGGGCACACTCGACGTGCGGGACAACATCACATATTCTTGTCCCAAAGGGGCGAAACGGAGGTTCTGTGACAGATGCGCTGCCAAACCCCGGATCCAGTGCCTGCCGGGAGGGCCGCTATCGCAACGGATTTGGGTCAAGTCCGGGAGCCGGCTTCAGCCGACTGGCGCAGTTCAAGGCTGAAGCGGTCAACCGAGCCGTTTCGGAAGATGATAACTTCCTTGTCGGCCCGGTGAGTATTCTGGACAGTGAATGCCTTGCGGACTTTCACATCCATAGCCGTGCGTGAGGCCCGAGAGCGTTGGCCGCATCCCTGAAAGATCCGGAGACCCTGCTCGGCCGCATCGTGAAGTTCTGGAACAAACCGCGGAATCGCAAGCGCAAGGCGCTTCGTGATCTCGCCGAGCGCCATCGCCTGCTCGAGCCCATCATGCGCCTTCGGGCGCACTGCACTTATGCGACGCGGCATGTCCGGCGGCGCCGCCACCATGGCCTGCCGGGCCTGCTTGTGGTCTCGCTGACGTCTTATCCACCGCGCTTTCCGACCCTTCATCTGACTCTGA
>JAPLOT010000153.1 GCA_026400595.1 Alphaproteobacteria bacterium
CAGCCGTTCGCCTGGCAGGAAGGATGAGAACACGACAAGGAAAAGCGGCCATAGATAAGCGATCAGGCTGACCTCAACAGCCGGTGCCGCCCGGATGGCGCTGAAATAGACGAAATGATAGCCGAAGAGCCCGGCGACCCCAAGAAGCCAGACCTGCCAGCTCTGGCGCAGGGCGGAGACGGCACCCTTGCGAAATGGCCAGGTAGCAGCACCCATGAGACCGCCGATCAGGAAGGTCATCGCTGCCAGTTGAAACGGTGGCACCTTGCCACTTGCGGCGCTCAACAGCGCAAGCAGCGCCCACATGAGCACGGCGGTAAAGCCAATGAGTGTTGCCGTCGACCGCCGCATCAAACTGCCTCTAGGGTGCGACCGCTGAGCCAGCGGTCACCGAAAATCGACAGCAGCACGGCACTGATGATAATGAAGCCGCCAATGAAAGCAGCATGGGCAGGAATTTCACCAACACCAAGCCAACTCCAGAACGGATTGAGCACAACATCCATCATGACGAGGAGAGTTAGTGTCACCGCCGGCACTGATTTGGCACCCCTGGCATACCAGGCCAATGGAACAGAAAGCTGCACCGGCCCCATGAGGGCGAGCAGCAGGACGTCATGTATGTTGACCTGGAAGCCTCCGCCGGAATGGCCGCCAAAAATATAACCCAGGACACCCGCCAGGAAAAAAGTTGCAAAGCCGCCAACGCAGATGGCCGGCACCAAGTCAAAGGCACGATAACGCCGCAACATGATCGTCTGGAAGGAGAATGACAGCGGCACAAGAAGTGCCAGAAGAATTCCGACGACATTGCCGGCCGAGAAACCATCCCATGCAATGATCCCCACGCCGATGACGGCCGTGATGGCCGCCACCCATGACGCAAGCGAAGGTTTCTCTTGTATGAGCCGGGGGCTGAGCAAGCCGGCGAATATCGGTGACAGCGCACCAATCACCGAGACAGTGGCAGTACCTGCCAGCGTCAGCGATGTCACGTAGAGTGTCGAGCCTGCAGAGAAGAATCCGGCGACAGTCAAAAGCGCTGGCAGCGGAATCGCGCGGAACTTGGCGATGGTCTGCCTGCCATAGACGGCAACCAGATAGGCAAGCAGGAAGACCGACATCCAGAAACCGCGCCAGCAATTGATCTGCCAGCCATCGAGGCCAGGCATGAAGCGCACAAAGATGCCCGCCAGGCTCCAGCCAACGGTGGCGCCCAGCACGAGCAGAATTCCCGTTCCGTATCCCGGTGTGTCCGTCTGCATGGACGTCGACTGATTCGCTCCGTTCACGATCAAGTCTTGCGCGCCGGAGAGCTGTTCCGCAACGCTCGGAAAGGCTCGTTGCAGAAAAAAGGCCGGGTTACTTACCCGGCCTGTTGTGTGATTACGCGTTCGGTCAGGCGCGAAGTGCCTTGTTCTCCGGATCATAGGGGCTCTCGGGGATCACTGTTGCCTTGAACAGCTTTCCGAGGATCTTGATCTCAAGCTCGGTTCCAACCGCTGAATGCTCAGGTTTCACCATTCCCAGAGCAAGGGACTTGTTTACGCGGAAGCCATAGCCACCGTTGGTGGCGCGGCCGATGAGCTGGCCATTGCGGTAGATCGGTTCAGAGCCACGGGCATCCGAGTCGCCGTCACCAACACCATGTACTTCCATGGTGACGAAGTTCCAGCCGAGGCCGTTCTGCCTGGCCTCAACCAACGCGTCACGGCCGATGAACTGGCCCTTGCTCGGATGAACGAAGCGGTCGAGGCCTGACTCATAGGCATTGTACTCGATCGACAATTCACGCGGCACGAGGCGATAGCTCTTCTCGATCGACAACGACGACATGGCCTTGATGCCATAGGGACGAATGCCGAATTCCTTGCCGGCCTCCATGAGGAGATCGAACAGTGCAATCTGCTGCTCGATCGGGTGGTGGAACTCCCAGCCGAGTTCGCCCACGAAGTTCACGCGCAGCGCATGCGCCGTGGTCGTCCCCACGCTGATCTCCTTGCCCGAGAGCCAGGGGAAGGCCTCGTTGGAGAGGTCGGCGTCGGTCAGCTTCTGCAGGACCTTGCGGCTGTTGGGGCCGGCGAGGACGAGTACGCCGAACCGGGTCGTGATGGCATTGAGGCGCACCGAGCCATCGGTGGGCGCCAGCTTGCGCAGCACGTCGTGGTCATGGCGCTCATAGGCGCCGGCGGAGACGAGATAGAAGCGGCCGGGCGCCCATTCATAGACGGTGAACTCGGCGCGCACCCCGCCGCGCGGCGTGAGCAGGTGGCAGAGCGCCACGCGGCCCATCTTCTTCGGGATGCGGTTGGCCAGGATCGAGTCGAGCCACTCGCGCGCGCCAGGTCCCGAAACCTCCATCTTGGCGAAGGCCGACATGTCCTGCAGCGCCACGTTGTTCATCACGTTGCGGCATTCCTCGCCCACGAACTTGAAATAGTTGGAGCGGCGGAAGGACCACTTCTCGACGATGCGGCCATCCTCCGTAGGCGGAGCATAATTGTGATTGGTGAGCACGTCGGGGCTGGCCAGCTCGTCCTTGGTCAGCGCATAGTCCTTCGGTGCGAACCAGCCGGGACGCTCCCAGCCGTAGACCGAGCCGAAGACGGCGCCCAGGTCCTTCATGCGGTCATAGCAGGGCGTGCGCTTCAGCGGACGCGCGGCAGAGCGCTCTTCGTCCGGATAATGCGGGGTGAAGACATTGGCATAGGCCTCCTCGTTCTTCACCTTCAGATAGCCGCGCGTGGCATAGGGGCCGAAGCGGCGGGGGTCCACGCCCATCATGTCGATGGAGGGCTCGCCCTCGACGATCCATTCCGCCAGCTGCCAGCCGGCGCCGCCCGCCGCGGTGACGCCGAAGCTGTGGCCCTCGTTGAGCCAGAAGTTCCGGCGATCCCAGGCCGGGCCGATGATCGGCGATCCATCGGGCGTATAGGCGATGGCACCGTTGTAGACCTTCTTGATGCCGACCTCGCCGAAGGCGGGCACGCGGGCGATCGCGGTCTCGATGTGCGGCGCAAGCCGATCGAGGTCTTCCTGGAAGAGCTCGTATTCGCTCTGGTCGGAGGGCCCGTCCATGTAGCAGCAGGGCGCGCCATGCTCGTAGGGTCCGAGCAGCAGTCCGCCGTTCTCCTCGCGCATGTACCAGGAGGAATCGGCCTCGCGCAGCACGCCCATTTCGGGCAGGCCCTTGGCCTGGCGCTCCCTGATGAGCGGATGCGGCTCGGTTACGATGTACTGGTGCTCGACCGGAATCACCGGGATGTCGAGGCCCACCATGGCGCCGGTCTTGCGCGCGAAGTTGCCGGAAGCCGAGACGACGTGCTCGCAGGTGATGTCGCCCTTGTCGGTCTTCACCAGCCACTCGCCATTGGGCTTCTGCTCGATCGCGGTGACGGTGGTGTTGCGGTAGATCTCGGCGCCGCGGCTGCGCGCACCCTTGGCCATGGCCTGGGTCAGGTCCGCAGGCTGGATGTAACCGTCGTCGGGATGCTGGATGGCCCCGACCAGCCCGTCGGTCTCGCAGAGCGGCCAGATCTCCTTCACCTGGGCGGGCGTCAGCACATTGACCTTGACCCCGATGGTCTCGGCCACGCCGGCGTAATACATGAACTCGTCCCAGCGGTCCCTGGTGCGGGCGAGGCGGATGTTGGACACCTTGCTGAACCCCACCTGCTGGCCGGTCTCGGCCTCGAGCTCGCCATAGAGCTTCACCGAATACTTGTGGATCTGGCCCACCGAATAGGAGAGGTTGAACAGCGGCAGCAGCCCCGCGGCATGCCAGGTGGAGCCGGAGGTCAGCTCCTTGCGCTCGATCAGCACGACGTCGCTCCAGCCCTTCTTGGCCAGATGATAGAGGGTGCCAACGCCGACCACGCCTCCGCCGATCACCACCACCCGCGCCTGTGTCTTCATGGGAGAACCCTCCGAACCGGAACTTCGACTGGAGGGCACAATAGTGAGGGGAATTCAACAGGCGTGAGGCGGAACGACCGGGACAGGGCGGATTACGACACTCATCCGGCGAATCCGCCGGCCTTCAGGAAGGCAATCTCGGCCGGCGTAGAGGTCCGCCCCAGAACCGCATTGCGGTGCGGGAAGCGCCCGAAGCGGGCGATGATGTCGAGATGGACCTGGGCCCAATGGGCCATCTCCGACAGGCCCATGGTGCGGAACAGGGCCACGCAGCGCTGCTGGGCGTCGAGATCCTCGGCATGCTCGAAAGGCATCAGCAGCCAGATGGCCCGGGGCGCCACCAGCTTCTGATGGTAGCCTCTCCCGATCCAGGTCCTGGCCAGCGCAAGGGCCTTGGCATCGGCTGCAAAGGCCAGCGGACTGCCGCGGTGGATGTTGCGCGACACCTGGTCGAGCAGGATGACGAGGCCCAGCGCGCCTTCCGGTGTTTCGCCCCAGTGATCGAAGGCCCCGGCACGCGCCTGGGCGAGGGCCGCGCCGAAGCGCACCGCCAAGGCGCCATCGAAGGCGCCATCCCTGGTGAACCAGCGCGATGGGCCGGCCGCCTCCCAGAAGCTCACAATCGTCTCCGGCGTCATGCGAGCTCCATGTGGCGCTCGATGAAGGTTGCCAGCGCGGTGACATCGTCGCGGCTGAAGACCGGCACCGGCGCATCGGCGACCTCGCCGTTGGCGGCAATGGCAACCACTGTCGGATCGTCGCCCGCAAGCCTCGGATGGTCGAGGTCCAGATTGCGCACCTCGATCTTTTCGTGGCTGTCGCGCTTGTAGCCCTCGACGATCACCAGGTCGCAGGGGGCGAGCTTCGCCAGGATGTCCGTCAGCGGCGGTTCCGCTTCATCGCGCAGTTCATGGATGATGGCCCAGCGGTGGCGCGACACAACCGCCACTTCGGACGCGCCCGCCTTGCGGTGGCGGAACGAGTCGCGGCCTTCATGGTCGATGTCGAAGGAATGATGCGCATGCTTCACGGTGGACACGAGGTGGCCACGCGCCGTGAGCTCTCGCACCAGCTTCTCCACCAGCGTGGTCTTGCCCGCATTCTTGAACCCGGCCACGCCGATGATTCTGGTCATGCCGGAAACCCTGCCGCGATCCGGCGGGCCTCCGCAAGGTCTTCCGGCGTATTGACGTTGAAGAAGGGATCGTGCGGCTCGACCGGCCACGCAACCGCCACCGCCTGGCAGCGCCGCGCCAAATCCTTGACGCGCACCAGACCCTCCTGCGCAATCGCCCGGTCAAGCTCGGGGCATAGCCCGACGGACCACAGTCCGGTCAGGAAATGGTCCTGACCGCCGGACCGCGCGATGGCTGCGCGCGGGCTGCCTTCGGCAAGTCGCCGTACCAGATCACGCGGGATGAAGGGCGCATCGGAGGGCACCGTGAGCACCGCATCGAAATGTCCCGCCGCTGCAAACCTCAGGCAGGCCTGCAGCCCTGACAGCGGCGTTGCGATGCCGCAACTCAGGTCGGGAACGACGGAAAGTCCAAACCCATCGAAGCGTGCCGGATCGCCATTGGCGTTGATGAAGAGCGCGTCCGTCTGCGCCGCGATCCGGGCGATCACATGCGCCAGCAGGGGTTGGCCGCCCAGCATCGCAAAGGCCTTTTCCTGACCCATGCGCGATGACCGCCCGCCCGCGATGACGGCACCGGCAATCCTCATGCGTGGGCATAGAGCCGCTGCGGCGGCAGCCAGACCGTGATGGCATCCCCGACCCGAATCTCGCCCTCGGCCTCGACCCAGCCCACCACCCCGCGCTTGTGCCTGGCCGCCTTGACGAAGCCCATTGCCTGCTCGGGATGCTGCTTCTCGATGATGGCGGCCGGATAGCGGCAGGGCAGGTTCTCGATGTCGACGACGATCATGGCGCCGCTCGGGAACTGCAGCCGCGTCGACGGCGGCAGGAGTGTCAGATCGGGCTTGGGCGATCTCGGCCAGCTCCTCCGTCGAGAGAATTGACACCTGGCGCGCATTCCTCACCGTGGTTCCGCGCTTGTACTGCTTCACCATGCGGCTGTCGGATTTCCGGATGAGTCCGCCGTGACAGTCGCCCTCGATGCCGGAGAAACGCAGGATCAACGCCTCGCACTCGGCCTTTTCCAGGCCGGACTTTCGATCGGGGTTGGCCAGAAGCCGTGCGGCCCGGCCGGTGAAGGGTGCTTTGGACATAAGCTCGGACAATGGTGTAACTCCCGGACGAGGGGATCATGTTAGCCAGACCATGCGTGAAAATCATTCCGATTCCGTGATCGATCTTTCCGGACTGCT
>JAPLOT010000393.1 GCA_026400595.1 Alphaproteobacteria bacterium
GAGATGCCCAATACCAATCCCCTGACGGTGACCGCCGAGGCCCTGGCCGACAAGGTGCGGCGCGCGACGAACCGCATGCAGTGCGACTTCGCCTTCTACATGGGCGGCACGCGGGACAACGCGGCGCATCTCGGCGACTTCGAGCAGCTGCCGGGCTGCGCCGGGATCAAGGTCTTCATGGGCTCGTCCACCGGGAGCCTGCTGGTCGAAGACGATGCCGGCGTGGCCGCCATCCTGGCGTCGATCCGGCGGCGGGCCGCCTTCCACAGCGAGGACGAGTTCCGCCTCAATGACCGCAAGGGCGAACGACGCAGCGGCGATGCGGCGAGCCACCCGGTCTGGCGCGACGTGGAGGCCGCGCGGCTCTGCACCGAACGTTTGCTGCGCCTGGCGCGGGCGGCCGGCAAGCGCATCCATGTGCTGCATATCTCGACGGCCGACGAATTCCCGTTGCTGGCCGCCAACCGCGACATCGCCACGGTGGAGGTGACGCCGCAGCACCTGTCCTTCGCGCTTGAGGATTATGCGCGGCTCGGCACGCTGATCCAGATGAACCCGCCGGTGCGCGAGGCCCATCACCGCCTGGCGATCTGGAAGGCGCTGCAGTCCGGCCTCGTCGACGTCATCGGTTCGGACCATGCGCCGCATACGCTGGAGGAGAAAGCCAAGGAGTACCCGCTCTCGCCCTCGGGCATGCCCGGCGTGCAGACGCTGGTGCCGGTGATGCTCGACTTCGTCAACAAGGGCCGCCTGAGCATCGAACGCTTCGTCGATCTCACCAGCCATGGACCGCAGCGCATCTTCGGCATCGCCGGCAAGGGCCGCATTGCCGAAGGCTATGACGCAGACTTCACCGTGGTGGACCTGAAGGCCCGTCGCGAGATCAGCAATGGCTGGATCGAAAGCCGTTGCAAATGGACGCCCTATCACGACATGACGGTGACCGGCTGGCCCGTGGGCACCATCATCCGCGGAACCCGCGTCATGTGGGACGGCGCCATCACCGGCGCCGCCCAGGGACAGCCCATCCGCTTCGTCGAAGCCCTCTGAAAGGACAGACCATGAGTTTCCGCGCCATCCAGATCAGCAAGACCGAGCAGGGCCAGAAAGCCGATTTCGTGACGCTGGAAGAGAGCTATCTGACCGAAGGTGACGTGCTGGTGGAGGTGAGCCACTCATCGGTGAATTACAAGGACGGGCTTGCCGTTACCGGCAAGGGCCCGATCATCCGCAAGTTTCCCCTGATCCCCGGCATCGACTTTGCCGGCACGGTGCGCGAGTCCACCCATCCGAAGTGGAAGAAAGGCGACCAGGTGGTTCTCAACGGCTGGGGCGTGGGCGAACAGTACAATGGCGGCTTCGCCGAATTGGCCCGGGTCTCCGGCGACTGGCTGGTGCCGGTCCCCAAGGGCTGGACGCCCGCCGACTGCATGGCCGTTGGCGTGGCCGGCTATACCGCCATGCTCTGCGTGATGGCGCTGGAGGAGCAGGGCGTGAAGCCGGCGGATGGCGAGGTGCTGGTGACGGGTGCCGCGGGCGGTGTCGGCACCACGGCGATCGTGATCCTGGCGCATCTCGGCTACAAGGTGATCGCCTCGACGGGCCGCGTGTCGGAGGAGCCCTTCCTCAAGAGCCTCGGTGCCGCGGGCGTGGTGGACCGCAACGAGTTCAACACGCCGGTGAAGCCGCTGGCCAAGTCGCGCTGGGCCGCCTGCATCGACTCGGTGGGATCGGTGACGCTGGCCAATGTCATCTCGCAGATGAATCCGGAGGGCACGGTGGCGGCCTGCGGCCTGGCGCAGGGCATGGATCTGCCGACCACAGTGGCGCCCTTCATCCTGCGCGGAGTCAAGCTCATCGGCGTCAACTCGGTGAGCACGCCCATTCCGCGGCGCATGGAGGCCTGGTCGCGCATCGCCCGCGATCTCGACCTCGCCAAGCTCAAGGAACTGACCACGCATGTGAAGCTCGATGACGTTCCGCGCGTGGCCGCCGACATCGTTGCGGGACAGGTGCGCGGCCGGGTCGTGGTCGACATCCGCTAGGCAATGAGCATCACGCTGATCCTGGCCGGCATCGCCATCGGCCTGGCAATGTCCGCGCCGCTGGGGCCGGTCAACATCATCGTGATCCGCGCCGCATTGGGCCGCGGCTTCTGGCCGGCTTTCGTCTTTGGCCTTGGCGCGGTGATCGCGGATGTTCTCTTCGCGGCGGTCGCGGCCTATGGCGTGCGCTCGGTGGAGCAGGTCATCCATGCCTTCGCGGTGTCGCTCACGCTGGCGGGCGGCCTGCTGCTGGTGGTGATCGGCGTCCGCACGGCGCAGAAGCGCATCGCGCTGTCGGAGATCGGCACGACGGAGCCGCAGGGCAAAGGCGCCATGCTGCGCAATGCGGCAGGAACATTCGCGCTGACGGCCTTAAATCCCGGCACGCTCTTCGGCTATCTGGCCATCTTCGGGGCGATGAGCCCGGCCCTGAAACTGTCGCTCTCGCCGGAGCGGCCCTTGCTGGTGGTGCTCGGCGTCGCCATGGGCGGCACGCTGTGGTGGGCCTTCATCAGCTTCGCCATGGACCGGCTGAAGGCGCGACTGACCGAAAGCACGCTGGACCGGATCAGCCGCTGGACCGGCGTGCTGATCGCCGCATTCGGCTTCGCGCTGCTGCTGGACCTGGTGCTGTAGGACTACTGTGGGTCTTGGTGAGGGTGAATTCGCCCGCACGGATGCGCTCAGGCAGCCTTTCGCACATGGCCGCCACCGGCTCTTCCCCATAGGTCGCGATCAT
>JAPLOT010000238.1 GCA_026400595.1 Alphaproteobacteria bacterium
TGGTGCGACAGCTCACCTCTCGGGGAATCGGGGTGCTTGTTACGGATCACAACGTCCGCGAAACCCTTGAACTCATCGATACGGCCCTCATCATCCATGAGGGCCAGGTCTTGACCGTCGGCACACCCGACGAGATCGTCCGGAACCCGGACGTCAGGCGTCATTACCTGGGCGCCGACTTCAGCATGTAGCGGCAGGGGGACGTCGTGCCATGGCGATAGGCCCCAGGATGGAAATGCGCCAGGGTCAATCCCTGGTCATGACCCCGGCCATGCAGCAGGCCATCAAGATGCTGCCCATGTCGAACATCGATCTCCAGGCCTTTCTCGAAAGCGAACTTGAACGCAATCCGCTGCTCGAGCTGGATGACGGCTCTGAGGTGCGCGAGGCGCCGGCGTCGCTTCAGGCCGACATCGTTCCGGAGGTATCGGCCGATCCGCCTCCCGAGGAGGGATATGCCGGTTACGACGGTGATGCCGACGGCAGGTCGGGCGGTGCCGGCGAGCCGGTCATCGCAGGTCCGGGCGGGCTTGGCCCACAGGATTCGAACTGGTCCTCTGTCCGGTCCGGAGGCGGAGCCGGCTTCGACGGCGACGACATGGAGTTCGCCTCGACCATCTCGCGCGAGGAGACGCTGGTCGAGCATCTGAGCCAGCAACTTTCACTGGCCATATCCGATCCGGCCGACCTGCTGATCGGTCAGCACATCATCGGCATGGTCAATGAGGCGGGCTACCTCACCGGCGACACGGCAGGCATTGCCGACATGCTCGGCACCAGCGTGGCGCATGTCGATCGCGTTCTGGCCGTCATGCAGCAGTTCGATCCGCCTGGAGTCTTCGCGCGCGACATGCGCGAGTGCCTCATGCTGCAGCTCATCGACCGCAACCGCTACGATCCGGCAATGGCGAAGCTCCTCGACAACCTGAAGCTTCTCGGAGAGCGCAACTATACCGCCCTGCGCAGCATCTGCGAAGTCGACCGGGACGACCTTGCCGAGATGATCGACGAGATCCACAAGCTGGAACCCAAGCCGGGCCGGCAGTTCGGTTCGGATCCCGTCCAGCCGATCATTCCCGATGTCATCGTGCGCGGCGCCCCGGACGGTTCATGGATCGTCGAACTCAACAGCGAGACATTGCCGAGAGTGCTGGTTCATAACAGCTACGCGGCCAGCGTCTCGAAATCGTCGACGCGCGAGGAAGACAAGATCTTCATCTCCAAGATGTCCGAATACCAGGCGCATGCCAAATGGCTTGTCGAGAGCCTGGACCACCGGGCCAACACGATTCTGAAGGTGGCGCGCGAGATCGTGCGTCAGCAGGATGCCTTCCTGGTCCATGGCGTGCAGCAGCTGCGGCCCCTCAATCTGCGCAATGTCGCCGATGCCATCGGGATGCACGAATCGACCGTCAGCCGCGTGACCTCGAACAAGTACATGGCGACTCCGCGCGGCATCTTCGAGATGAAGTTCTTCTTCACGCGCGCCATCGCCGCCACCGAATCCGGTGATGAGGCGCATTCCGCCGAAGCGGTCCGCCATCGCATTCGCGAACTGGTTGCAGCCGAGGGCGAGGCCGTCCTGTCCGACGACGATCTGGTCGGGAAACTCAAGCAGGAAGGCATTGAGATCGCCCGCAGAACCATCGCCAAATATCGGGAATCCTTGGGGATTCGATCTTCCGTCCAGCGCCGCCGCGAGTGGCGCGAGAAGCATCGCTGAGGGCGTTGACTTCACCGGTTGCGGCGACTAGCTTCCGCGCCGCTTCGCAAGGGAACGGGCGCGCCGCCTTCCGGTCCCGCAAGGAAACCTGAAAATCCGAAGCATGTGAAGGCGGTATCGCAAGATGCCGCTTGCCAGTTGACGTTTGGAGCGAAGACGCCCATTTTCGATCAGGGGCGAAACGAGGATTTTGCCACGACCATGCAGATAAAGATCACGGGAAAGAACCTCGATGTGGGTAGCGCATTGAGGGACCACGTGGAAGCAAAGCTCCTCCAGCTGAAGTCCAAATACTTCGAAGGCACCGTTCACGGACATGTGACCGTCGAGAAGCAGCGTGGGAATTTTCATACCGACTGCACCCTGCATCTGGCGACGGGACTGACCCTGCAGGCCACCGGCGATGCGGCCGAGGCCCATCCCAGTTTCGACGCCGCGGCCAATCACATCGAAAAGCAGTTGCGCCGCTACAAGCGCCGGCTGAAGGATCATCACAAGTCGCGGCGCGAACCGGTGCGCCATCTGGAAGCGGCCAGCTATGTCATCACGCCGGCACCTGAAGAGGAGGACGAGGCGGCCGGGCTCAATCCCGTCGTCGTCGCCGAGGCGGATGCCAGGCTGCCCGAGCTGTCGGTGGGGGAGGCGGTGATGCAACTCGATATCTCGAACGTGCCATTCGTGCTGTTCCGCAACGGCGGGCACGGCCGTCTGAACGTCGTTTACCGCCGCAAGGACGGCAATATCGGCTGGGTCGATCCCAAGCCGGCAGCTTGACCAACACCGGCAGCCGAAGGGCGGGGAGTGGCAAAATGAGTCTGGATGAGATCATCGACGATCAGTCGGTACTGGCCAATGTGAAGGCGCAGGGCAAGAAGCAGCTGCTGCTCGAACTGGCTCAGGCCATGGCGTCGCGCGTTGCGATCGATCATCGCGTGATCTTCGAGACCCTGCTGACGCGCGAAAAGCTCGGCTCGACGGGAATCGGACAGGGAATCGCCATCCCGCATGGCAAGGTGCCCACGCTCAACCGGGTTTACGGCCTGTTTGCGCGCCTCGGCACGCCGATCGACTTCGAGTCTGTCGATGGGCAGCCCGTCGATCTCGTCTTCGTCCTGCTGGCGCCGGATCATGCCGGCGCAGATCACCTGAAGGCGCTGGCGAAAATCTCGCGCCTGTTGCGCGATCCCGTCATGGTCCAGAAGCTGCGCGGCACGGAATCGGCCGAAAGCCTCTATGCCATCCTCACGGAGCCGGCCGCGACGGCGTCAAGCGCTACCGCGGCCTAGCATTGTTGCGCGTCAGTGCACGCTCATCGGCATGAGCTCATGCTCGAAGGCGCTGCCCACCGCCGCCTCGCGGCTGGGCGAGATCGAGACCGGTGTCCCGTCGGCGTGGAACAGGCAGAAGAGCCTGGCATTGGCCGGGATCGTTGCCTGGCCGCCGAGCATCTTCCTGGCGTCCTTGCCCTTGATCTCGCGGATATAGGCCAGCGCGCCCCCGCCCAGCTTGGCCAGGTCGGATTCGGACAGCGAAAGGGTCTTCTTGGTATCCTGCGTGTTCATGGTTCCTAGCCTCCAATCTCGATACGGCGCACCACCCGCCGCGGTTCTGGCCGCTCCAGGCTGACGATCAGCAAGCCATTTTCCAGCCGTGCGGCGGTCACGTTCATGCCGTCGGCCAGCACGAAGGTACGGGCAAACTGGCGGGCGGCGATGCCCCGGTGAAGATATGACTTGTCCTGATCCTCGCGCTGCCGGCCCTTGATGACGAGCTGGTTCTCCTCAACGGTGACCTCAAGCTCATCTCTGCTGAAACCGGCAACCGCAAGTGTGATGCGAAGCCGCTCGGCCTCGCCCTCGGCCCGGGGCAGGCGTTCTATATTGTAGGGCGGGTAGGCCTCCCCGGAGGTCTTGGACGCCCGGTCGAGCATCCGCTCGAGCTCATCGAATCCGAGCAGGAATGGCGAAGAAAACATGGAAACGCGCGACATGACGTTGGCCCTTCGATAAGCAGCTCCAGTGTCCCGCGGCCCCCTGGAGGCACCGCTGGACGGGTGACATATGTGAAAGGGGAGCGGCCATTTCAAGCGGCAGGCCGCCGGTTGCCCGCAGGCCTTGACCCGACGATAAAAAATGGAATCGCAACCCGAATTGCGATGTGGTTATATCCAGCCGAAACGATCAGGGAGACTGCAATGAAAAGACGTAATCTGCTTGCCGCCGTAGCCGCCGTTGCCATGTCGGCGACCGCTGCTTTCGCGGCAGACGACAAGCCCGCCATTGTCTTCGACATCGGCGGCAAGTTCGACAAGTCCTTCAACGAGAGCATGTACAACGGCTCCGAGAAGTTCAAGGCCGAGACCGGCATCGCCTATGGCGAGTTCGAGATCGCCAACGAGGCCCAGCGCGAGCAGGCCATCCGCAACTTCGCCGACCAGGGCTATTCGCCGATCATCGCGGCGGGCTTCGCCCAGGCCGCGGCCGTCGAGAAGGTGGCCAAGGAATATCCGGACCTCAAGTTCGCCATCGTCGACATGGTGGTCGACCTGCCGAACGTCCAGTCCATCGTATTCAAGGAGCATGAGGGCTCCTACCTCGTCGGCATGCTGGCCGGCATGGCCTCCAAGTCCGGCAAGGTCGGCTTCGTCGGCGGCATGGACATTCCGCTGATCCGCAAGTTCGGCTGCGGCTATGCCCAGGGCGTGAAGGCCGCCAAGGCCGACGCGACCATCTTCCAGAACATGACCGGCGACACGGGTGCTGCCTGGAACGATCCGGTCAAGGGCGGAGAGATCACCAAGGGCCAGATGGCCCAGGGCGCGGACGTGGTCTATGCGGCTGCCGGCGCCACCGGCCTCGGCGTGCTGCAGGCGGCGGCCGATGGCGGCGCGCTGTCGATCGGCGTCGACGCCAATCAGAACTACCTCCATCCCGGCAAGGTGCTGACCTCGATGCTGAAGCGCGTCGACGTCGCCGTCTACAACGTGATGAAGTCCGGCAAGGACGGCACCTTCACCCCCGGCATCAAGGCCCTGGGCCTCGCCGAGGACGGAGTCGGCTATGCCATGGACGACAACAACAAGGCTCTCGTCACCGCCGAGATGCAGGCCAAGGTTGAAGCCGCCAAGGCCGACATCATCGCCGGCAAGCTGGCGGTGCATGACTACACCGCCGACAATACCTGCCCGGTGCAGTAACCAGAACCACGCCCTCTCCCCGCACTGAGCCGGGGAGAGGGTGACCTCCGGGTCCGGTGGCGGAAGGCCCGCCGCCTGGTCCCGCCCGCTTCGACACGCATTGCGCGTGACGCTGTTCTGGTTCCCCGCGAAGGCCGGCCATTCATGACCCCCGCCATCGAACTCATCGGCATCGACAAGCGCTTCGGTCCGGTTCACGCCAACAAGGACGTGTCGCTCGCCATCGGGCGGGGCTCGATCCACGGCATCATCGGCGAGAATGGCGCGGGCAAGTCGACGCTGATGTCGATCCTCTTCGGCTTCTACCAGGCCGACAAGGGCGAGATCCGGGTGCGCGGCGCGCCCGCCCGCATCAGGTCCTCGTCGGATGCCATCGCGCTGGGCATCGGCATGGTGCATCAGCATTTCATGCTGGTCGATCCCTTCACCGTTCTGGAGAATGTCGTGCTCGGCGCCGAGGGCGGCGCGCTGATCGGGCCGGCGCTCGCCAAGGCCAGGGCTGAGCTGACCCGTCTTGCGCATGACTACGAACTCGACGTCGACCCCGACGCGCTGGTGGGCGAATTGCCCGTCGGCCTGCAGCAGCGCGTGGAGATCCTCAAGGCGCTTTACAAGGGCGCCGACACGCTTATCCTCGACGAGCCCACCGGCGTATTGACGCCCGACGAGGCCGATCATCTCTTCCGCATCCTCGGCACGCTGCGCGACCAGGGCAAGACCGTCATCCTCATCACCCACAAGCTGCGCGAGATCATGGCCATCACCGATCGCGTCTCGGTGATGCGCCGCGGCGAGATGGTGGCAACCCGCGAGACGAAGGACACCAACGTCGAGGAACTGGCCGAACTCATGGTCGGGCGCCGCGTGCTGCTGCGGGTGGAGAAGGGCAAGGCGAAGCCGGGCGCCACGGTCCTGGAGGTGAAGAACCTCACCTGGAAGGACAAGAAGGGCATCGCCCGCGTCGACAATGTATCCTTCAGCGTGCGTGCCAGCTAGATCGTCGGCATCGCGGGCGTCTCGGGCAACGGCCAGTCGGAATTGCTCGACGTGATCAGCGGCATCGCCAAGCCGACATCCGGCCAGGTGATCTTCGAAGGCAAGGACATCGGCATGCTGGGCGACCCGAGCCATGTTC
>JAPLOT010000003.1 GCA_026400595.1 Alphaproteobacteria bacterium
CGAGTTCACCCCCGATGCCGGTCGATGCTTCCGTGATCCAGACTGTCTTTCGCGCCGGGATGCCGTCACGGTCAGATGCCGACGAGCGGCTGCATCAGGCGGGCGGCAATGGACTTGAAGTGCGTCGGCCGCTCGATGGCGACCAGGTAGATACGATCCTTGCCGGCCTCGGCGACGGGCTTGTGCTCACTTGCACGCGAAATGATCCCGTTCCGCCACTGTAAGGGCTCGCGAAGTACTTGGGAACGATCCCGTGCGGCGCTTCCGGTCAGCGCTCCCGGCCGCGAGATGGTCCAATCTCGGTCACTCTCCTTGATCAACCGCTCCTGCCGCGTCTTTTCGTCATAGGCATGGTCAAAACAACGCCACTTCAAAGAGCAGCAAGTTTGCCTCCATCCCGGCGAATTGCTCAGAACCGAACCGATCGGTACTGACTTGCGTATATCTGCTCAATCACGTGTTCTGCTCGCCTGCGTGTTAGGGAGGACGAAATGCCGACAACCGATCTGACTACGAAGCGGCGGGCTACGTGGTTTGTGACTGCGCTTGTAGCAACCATCATGTTTGGCGCGCCAGTGCAGCCCGCCATGGCAGAGGGTGAGCCCCTCGACGGCGCCGGCATCAAGTCGCTTGTGACCGGAAAACGCATTTATCTTGCCACGCCAATGGGTGGGGAATTGCCCCTCTACTATCGGGCAAATGGCAAGGTCGATGGGACCGGGGAGGCGATTGGCCTCGGCAAGTATCTGAAACCAAAGGATAGTGGCCGGTGGTGGGTCTCCAACAATCGGCTCTGTCAGAAGTGGCAGGAGTGGTATGATGGGCGTACCTTCTGCTTCAAGCTGAACCGGATCTCGAGCACGAAGGTATACTGGATGCGCGATGACGGCACGTCCGGCATCTCGCGTGTGGGCCGTTAGGGCTTAGCCGCGAGCGTGATCGGCCACACCGTTCTAATAGCGGCTGCGGCCATCACAGCAGCAACTCGGACAGCAGCTACCGCGAAACCTGAACTATTTGTTCGTGGTTCTATTCGGCAAGAACAAGATAGCTTCTATGGTCAAGACAAGCACTGATTGCACGGTAACGTAACGGCATATTCTTAGGTGAAGCGTTCTACTCAGAGAGGAAGTTAGGATGTCAGATAGGTTTGAAAAACTGATGAATGGAGCTGACGGTGGGTTGGCCTTGCTTCAGGTTTTAGCAGAAAATAGCTTTGATTCAGTCCTGATCACAGATGCGTCTGCGGAAGGAAAAATCATTTACGCCAATGAGGCATTTGAGAAACTAACTGGCCACGACTCCTCCTCTGTCATCGGCAAGACACCTCGCATTCTCCAAGGTCCGGGGACAGACGATAAGGTGATCGCCAGGCTTTCCAACGCAATGAAGTCGGGTGAGAAATTTGAAGGCAAAGCGATTAACTACAAGAAGGACGGCACACCCTTCATTATGTACTGGCGGGTGCTGCCGATCGAAGTAGCCAAAAAAGTAATCGCGTGGGTTGCCATCCAGCGCGAGGGATCGGTTATCTGAGAGATCGTCTCGAAAGGGAAACGGTTTGGGTGAACAGGAACCGGTATGCTTCCAAACGAGTGCAGAAGCCTGTTTGAAGATCGTCATGTGGAGCCCAACCAACCGTCGGCAGCAGATGCCGGGGACACAAGCCTATCGACCGCCGTGATCGGCACCTGCATCGCCGCCCAGGCTGTAGCTGAGTGATACCTTCGACTCTTTGACAACAGGTTCATCATGCGTGCATGGATGATCGGAGCCAGCACGGGGATCGGGCTGGAAACGACCCGCCAATCCCTTGATGCTGGCCGTGATGCGCGCGCCCTCTCCAGCGCGGCGGCATTCGTCGAGGTTTGGACTCCTTTGCCCAGATGGCGCTGGGCAGCGCGCACCGCGTCCCTGCAAGGAGCCATGATTTCCATGGAGTTGGGCTACAGGTTTTTTCTTCCGATCCGACCATTCCTCTCGCACCTCTTTGGGCACCTTCTGGGGCTTCAGGTCGCTATCGGCGGAGGCAAGAGGAGGTGATCGGGCAATCCAAACCTCAGGGCGCGGTGGCTGCCAGGGTTGACCTCGGATCGTTTCCCCAGCCCGGCACGGCAGTCGTTTTCGGCGCTGGCGGC
>JAPLOT010000491.1 GCA_026400595.1 Alphaproteobacteria bacterium
TTCGGAAATGTGGGGACATTCGTGGGAACGCCCATCTTCGCCGCCCTCTACGGCAGGATGGGCTGGACGGGAGGAGCCCTCTTCTGCTTTTTTGTTTGTCTCGCGGGCATCGCATGCGCCGCGCTGCTCCGCGCCGCGATGAAGGCAGGACCATGAGCCACGGCACCCCGCCCAACACGTTCCCCTGGCCGCCCGTCATCTACCTCGTCGCCGCTGCCTCCGCCGTGATCCTGCATCAGGTCATGCCACTGCCGTGGCTCCCGGACGGCGCCCTCCGCATCATCGCCGCCGGCGTCGGCCTGTGCCTGATCTGCGCAGCGATCGCACTCGACATCACCGCCATGCTGGCCTTCCGGCGGCATCGCACCACCATCCTGCCACATCGCAGCGCCACCACATTGATTACCGAGGGTCCCTTCGCCAGATCGCGCAACCCCATCTATCTGGGCAACACCATGATGATCTTCGGTGCCGGTCTGCTGCTTGGCCTTGCCTGGCTTCTGCCTGCTGCCCTCATCGCTGCGGCCGTGGTCCAGAAGCTTGCCATCGCGCGCGAGGAACGCCACCTCGCCCGGTCCTTCGGCCGCGCCTGGACGGATTATGCCGCCCACACGCCGCGCTGGCTCTTCTTCAAGGACTGATCACCAGGACCAGGGCTGCCGCATGTAGCGCAGATAGGGGGTGCGAATGCCCTGCCTCGCATAGAAGGCCTGCAGGTCCGGATCTGCCTCATCCACCATCCAGAAGACCTGGTCCGCCCCCACGGCATCAGCTTCGTCGTAGACGGCCTGCAACAGGGAGCGGCCCAGACCCCTGCCCCGCGCCTCCGGAACGACATAGAGATCCTGGAGGAACAGAATCGGTCCGCCAGTCCAGGCGAAAGGCGTTGCACTCACATTGGCGAAGCCAAGAGCCCTTTCGTCCGAACGGGCCAGAAGCGCGAAAAGACCAGAGCCAGGCGTGATGATCTGCGTCCATGCGCTGGCCGAGACATCATCGGGAACACTGCCGCCCATATGGGACTGCCAAGCGGTCCACAGTTCCAACCAGGCCTGTTCATCACCAGCCGCAGCGCGGCGAATGGTCAGCGCACCAGCCACAGCGCCGCCAAACCCAGGAATGCAAAGAAGCCGATGACATCCGTCACCGTGGTGACGAAGACGCCCGATGCAATGGCCGGATCTACTTTCATCCGGTGCAGGGCCAGTGGCACCAGGATGCCGGCCAGCGCCGCCGCAACCAGATTGATCACCATGGCGGCGGCAATCACCAGCCCGAGGCCATCGGAGGAGAACCACCACCAGGCGAAGGCGCCGATGATCAGGGCAAAGACCAGTCCGTTGATCAGGCCGACAGCGCTTTCGCGCAGGGTGACCTTCACAGCGTTCATCGGTCCGAGATTGCGGGTTGCCAGCGCCCGCACAGCAACGGTCATGGTCTGGGTTCCGGCATTGCCGCCCATGGAGGCCACGATCGGCATGAGGATCGCCAGCGATACCATCTGCTCGAGCGTCGCATCGAACCAGGAAATGACCCAGGATGCCAGGACGGCTGTGGCCAGATTGACGAAGAGCCAAAGGAAGCGCGACTGTGTCGTCTCCCAGACACTGTCGCTGATGGTCTCCTCGCCGACGCCACCCAGATGGAGGATGTCCTCCTCGGCCTCTTCCTGGATTACTTCCACGATGTCGTCGGCCATCAGCGTGCCAACCAGCCGGCCCGCCTCGTCGGTTACCGCAGCCGACACGAGATTGTATTTCTCGAATCGATAGGCCGCTTCATCCTGCGGGTCGGTCACTTTGAAGACCGTCTGTTCCTCATCCATGATCGCTTCGATCTTGCGGTCGCGCGGCGACCGCAGCAGCCGGGCCACGGCGACGGTGCCCACCAGATGGAATCCGGTGTCGATCACATAGACTTCGATGAAATTGTCCGGCAGCGACTTGTCGGTGCGGATGTAGTCGATCGCCCGCCCCACGGTCCAGGACGAGGGGACGGCCACGAACTCGGTCTTCATCAGCCGACCGGTCGTGTACTCGGGATAATCCAGCGCCCGGGTCAGCGCGGCCCGGTCCTGCTTCGAGACCTTGGCCAGGATCTCGCGCTGGTCGTCGTCCTCCAGGTCCTCGATCAGATAAAGCGCGTCGTCGGTATCGAGCTTCTTGATGGCGGAGGCAATCACCTCGTTGGGCAGCGCCTCCATCAACTCGTCGCGGGCGGCGACATCGAGCTCGGCCAGGGCTTCGACGTCGAAGTTCTTGCCCAGTAGCGCGATCAGCCGCACCCGTTCGTCCTGGCCAAGATTGCCGATCAGTTCCGCAAGATCTGCAGCATGAAGGTCGCGGGTCAGGCTGCGGGCATGCTTGCCGTCATCCGATTCGAGGGCCTGGGTGACGCGCGCGACAAAGTCCGGGTCGAAAGCCCCCCGCTCGTCTCTCACCGATTCGGTCAGCCCGTCCGCCATGACCACCCGCAGTTCAATGCCTGTCCTCCTCAAGAGGATTTCGTCCTCTTACGCAAGTCGGAACCGCTCAGCCGCCGAGTCCAACCAGTCCGGCAACGGCGAGATAGCGTGCCAGTTTGCCGATGGTCACGAGCGGAACAAAGAGTATCAGCGGCGTACGGGCCAGCCCGGCAAGAACCGTCAGCGGATCGCCCAAAATCGGCACCCAGGACAGGAGCAGGCTCCAGATACCGAAGCGAGAGTAGAACGCCTCAAATCGACCAAGCCGGGCGCCGCTCACCGGGAGCCGGAGCACGTGTCCGGCGGAAACCAAGCGACCCAGCAGCCAGTTCACGCAGGAGCCAAGGACATTGCCGATTGTGGCGACCGCAATCAGCAATGGCAGAGGATGGTCGGTAAGGGTGACGGCGGCCGCCAGGGCCGCCTCGGAACTGCCAGGCAGCAGGGTGGCCGAAAGAAAGGCGGACGCGAAAAGACCGATAAGTGAACCCATCACCGGCCTGTAGCGGCGTCAGGGGCGCGTGATCAAGAGAAGGATTGAGCCGATCAGACCGGCGTGCGTGTCCGTTCGGCGGGTGCGGCTGTCGCCATAGACCCACTCTGGAACGGATTGGGACGGCGCTCGGGGCGGGGCTTCGGCTTGGGCATTGGCAAGACACCTTCACGCTGGAGCTTCTTGCGTGCCAGTTTCTTGGTGCGACGAATGGCTTCCGCCTTCTCTCGGACCTTGCGCTCGGATGGTTTCTCGAACGCCGTATGCTTCTTCATCTCGCGGAGCAGGCCTTCGCGCTGCATCTTCTTCTTCAGGAACCGCAGTGCCTGGTCGACATTGTTGTCCTTGACGAAAACCCGCATGCGTGACCTCGCGCTTTATTGCTTTGGTAGAACCAGCCCAGTCCGTCAGGGACGTGGCCGGCAAAGACGAGCGCCGGTGGATTCACCGGCGCGCTATCGGAGATTCCCGCCCGGCCGCCAGTACATCCGTGGCTTGGCCTGGAGCGGGAACGCTTTACCGATTTATGCAGCCGACAGCTTGTCGGCCGAAGATTTGCCATTGCGGCGGTCGGTAACGATCTCGTAGGAGATCTTCTGACCTTCGTTGAGGCCGGTCATGCCGGCGCGCTCAACCGCGCTGATGTGGACGAATACGTCCGGACCGCCGGAAGACGGCTCAATGAAGCCAAAGCCCTTCTGAGCGTTGAACCACTTTACGGTACCTGTCTGCATAGTCTTTCCTTTCAAGATGCAAATGCAATTCCGCATCACGCAACACGCGCGATACGGGCCATCGATGTTCTGGGAGTAAGAGAAGGGCTAGTGCACTTGCATGAAGAAAGCGCGGAGCCGAGCCAACCGGCCGAAACTCGATGGCGCATATCTAGTCGCTTGCCAACCGGATTACAAGCATTTCCTCGAGGCTGCCGGAAGGCCGGCCTTTCTCAGGTTCGGCCTCACAGTCCGAACAGAGTCCCAACGAAGGCCTTTGCCGCAGAAAAGAGAGCCGTCGAGACATAGAACAGAATGAAGACCGTGCTCACGGACAGCAGATAGCCGACAATGGCGAAAAACCCGTCGCGCTCCGCCAGGGCCAGCGCAAGGCAGGCAATGGCCGCAGCCGGAAGAATGTTAACCAGCGGAATCGGCAGAAAGAGGACAACCGCCAGCAGCAAGGTCACCACGCCGATGACCCGCTCCGCGGCATTGGACATGACAAGCAGGGACAGTCTGGGCCGGAGGATGGTCTCGAAGCGCTTGAGGATTGGTACCGCCTTGCGCACGAAGCTGTTGACCATGTCGGGGTTCACCGGACGGCGCCGGATCCGGTCGGGCAGCCAAAGGGCCTGGCGGCCAAGCATCAGCTGGAAGGTCAGGATGACCAGCGGCAAGCCGAGGATGGCAGAAGTGCCCGGAGGCGCCGGGATGACGTTTGGAACGGCAAAGATGAACATCAGGGCGCCGAAGGCCCTTTCCCCGAAGTCGTCGACCATTGCACCAATGGTGAAGCCCTCACGACCTTCGAACGACGACACAATCTCGGACAGGCGGCGCGGCTTTGGTTTTTTCGGCTCGTCGTTCAAATCACCGGTCTCCGGGTCTGCGGCGTGATCTTCTGCACCATCACCATGTCGATCCTGCGTCCATCCAGATCGACCACCTCGAAGCGGTAACCCCGATGTTCAACAGCTTCTCCGAGCACCGGCAGGTGGCCGAGGTGATCGAGAACGAAGCCAGCCATGGTCTGGTAGTCCCGGCGTTCGGGAGCAGGCAGGCCAAGCCGCTGCATGGCATGATCGATCGGCGTCCATCCTGCGATAAGCAGCGAGCCATCGCTGCGTTCGGTCATTTCCGGTTCTTCAGCCTGACGCTCCTCACGGAAGGCGCCGGCAATGGCCTCAAGGATGTCGGCGGTGGTAACGACACCCTCGAAGTGCCCGTACTCGTCATAGACCAGGCCGAAGTGCACTTCCGACTCCTTGAGCCGGCCTACAACGTCCAGGGCATCCACCGTGTCCGGAATGACCGGGGCCTGTTTGACCAGCTGCTTCACGTTGAGCGCCTTCTTGCGAAGCAGTGAAACGGCGACGTCCTTGGCCTGCAGCACGCCAACGATGTTGTCGGGATCGTCCTTGTAGACCACGAAGCGCGAATGGCCGCTGTCTGCCAGTACCTTGGCAATCCGCGCCGGCGTGTCGTCCATGTCGATCATCTGCACGTCAGCCCGTGGGACCATGACCGACCTGACCGGGCGATCCCCCAAGCGCATGACGCCGGCGATCATTTCGCGTTCTTCGGGCTCGATGACGCCGGCCGATTCCGCCTCGGCGATCATCGAGTGGATTTCGGCATCCGTGACCGTCTCGTCACGCTGGCGCGTCTGGCCCAGCAAGGCCAGCACCAGCCGCCCGGACCGGTCGAGAAACCACACGATCGGCGCAGCCACCCGCGCCAGCAGGGTCATGGCCGGAGCCACCATGCAGGCGATGCGTTCGGGATTTCGCAGCGCGATCTGCTTCGGCACAAGTTCGCCGATGATCAGCGACAGATAGGTTATGGCGCTGATCACCAGCCCATACCCCAGGGCCTCGGAGACCGTCTCGCTCAGACCGTAGCTGGCAAACCAAAGCGACACCCGCTCGCCCAGCGCCGCGCCCGAGACGGCGCCCGCGAGGATGCCGATGAGGGTAATGCCAATCTGCACGGTCGAGAGAAACCGTCCCGGGTCCGAGGCCAGCCTCATGGCGCGGCGGGCGCCATGGACACCCTGCTCCGCCATGGCCCTCAGCTTCGGCATGCGGGACGAGGCAACTGCCAGTTCCGACATGGCCAGCAGGCCATTCAGGGCAGTCAACACGACGACGACGATAATATCTATGTAACCCATTGGTCCGGAATAGTGATCGGGGGAGCTTTCTAGCAGCCTTCGAGCCGGGGCGCGAAGAAGTTTTCGCGTGGTTGCAAGCGCCGGTCAAAGCGTGAACAAGGCGCCTATGTCAAAATCTCCGATTCCCCGGCCCACGGGGCTGGCCATGCTGATTGCCGGATCGGCCGTCGACTCCACTTCCGGGCTGTTCAGCCGGCTCATAACAGCCGACGGCTTTACCACGGCTTCCGGACGCGGTTTCTTTGCATTTCTCTTGCTTACTCTCGTGCTGATATGGCGTGACCGAGCACGCGCTCTACGCAGCCTCCTGGGAATCGGCCTGGGTGGTATCGCCTTCGTGCTGCTGAATGCCAGCGGAATGGTGATGAACATGCTCTCCCTGAAGTTCACGGCCGTGGCCAATTTCTTCATGATCTTTGCTACGGCCCCCTTCTTGGCGGCGCTGACCGGCCGGATCGTGCTCGGGGAGAAACTGGACCTTGCAACCCTGCTCGCCGCCCTCGCAGGCTTTGCCGGGATCGCCATCATGATGGTTTCCGGGGCCAGCTCGGGCGGCCTCATCGGCGATCTGCTGGCATTGGCCTGCGTGCTGACCTACGCCGCGATCGTGATGGTGGTACGCCGCAATCCCCACCTCGACATGTTGCCGGTCCTCGCACTGACAGTGCTGACGAGCGGCCTGATTGCCCTGCCCTTCGCAAGCTTTGGCGGCCTGCCCAGCCATGACTGGGCGATACTTGTCCTGTTCGGTTTCTTCCAGCTTGCGGTTGGCAATCTCCTGATCTTCGCGGCCGTCAGCCGCATCCCTGCCGCACAATCCGGCCTACTTGGCATCCTCAATGCTGGCTTTGCCCCGGTCTGGGTCTTCCTGTTCCTCGGCGAGGTGCCGCCCCTGGCCACGTTGATCGGTGGCAGCGTCGTCCTGGGATCGGCCGCCACCCACCTCGTCTGGACAATCATGCAGTCACGGCGCGGGAAAGAGGTTGCAAACTTCCCAGCTGCAATCGAATAAGCATAATTTTTTGGACTGAAATCGTTTACTTACCTTTTCAACGCCACGCCTTTGGAGTTGGTTAATCGGCGGCCGACTAGAATCACCGCCTCGGCACAGGCATGAACATGTCAAACGCTCTTGCAAAACAAAGCGCAGAGAACTCCGCTGAGTCGATGCTCCTGGATATGCTCAGAACGCTGCCGGCAGATACGGTCATTCGTTCACTCCGTACGTTGCATCGAGAGCTTCTGGAGCAGGCATTGGCGCCCGAGCCTGAAACCGGCGCGAGTCCACGCGGAAAGCGCAGCGAAGTACGCCAGCGCGCCTTACGCTCTGCCAAGGTGATCTACAACAACAGGTCCTGCCTTGTGGATTGCCAGATCCGCGACCTGTCGCGCGGCGGCTGCCGCATCCGCATTGCCAACAGCGCCAGCGTTCCGGCGATCTTCGAGCTGCAGATCATCGGCGTCTCGGAGATCAGGCTTTGCGAGGTCCGGTGGAGGAATGCCACCGAAGTGGGGGTCAGATTTGTTGCGGCCAGCCGTTCGCCTTGATTCCACGATCTGGCACACGCTGAATTACCTGGGCATCGTACATCCCATCATTTGTCGCCTTTCTCCAAGAATGAGATGAAACGGACGATCCGCCATTTCGCGCGCCGCACGAGACGAAACACAGCAGTGCCCGCGTCCCGGCTGATGTCGGCCGGCTTCTGACCGGACTGAGCTGTGAGTGTCCAGAACAGGCGGACGACGGCAAGGTCGCCTGAGACCCGGTCGGCAGCGTCGTCGGATTAGAGCTGGATGGCGCCGCCCGCGGCCAGCCATCTGGCACAAGCTGGACCCAATTCGCGCAGGGCACGTGCCTCGTACTCGGAAATCTCGGCTTCGCTCAAGGCGTCACGCCAGCGCCCATTGCTGCCCCTATTGATAAAGGTGGCAGCGCCACCTTTCCAGAACTCTCCGCCGTGTGGCGCAACCTCAGTTGCATGGGCCCTCATGTAGTCGAAGGTGCAGTGTTCGACCATGCGCGAGAACGACGCTCGGTCGATCGGGATGTCAAGGAACGCGGCAATCCGCCTGAATGCGCCCTCAAGGTCATCCTTCAGGTCATTGAAGTGAATGAGCATGACATTCGGCAGGTTGCGGATTGCCCACCAACTGCGAATGTGATGCCAGAATGGCCAGATCGGGTAGCCATCGCGATCAAACCATTGGCGGTAGAAGGCGTGAGGGTCCGCCGAGCCCCTTTCGAGCGGGGGCAGATGCGCCGGCCGGCCTTCGTTATAACTGGTGAAGTACTCGTCCGTCGCATTGTAGTGGTGATTGTGAAAACTCCAGGCCGCATCCCTGCCGTCCCGCGCCAGATAGATGTACTTGGCCTTTGGCGACATCACCAGCGCATCGACCGGCAGATGGGTCTTCACGAAGCGCCGGTGCTTTTGTTGGTCAAGCGCAGAGCGCAACTCAGGCGGCAGGATCCGGAGGTCCACCCAGGGGGACAGCCGGTGAACGTCAATATTCTCCGCCCCGCCGAAAATCAGCTGCGAGAGAATCTGCTGAGTCCAGGTCGTGCCCGACTTCGCATAGGTCGCAACGACGATATCGCCATCGCGGAAGACAAAATTGTTCCAGGCGCGCGAGTCGAAGTAGTGCGAAATGATCTCTCGCGTCTTGACCGGCCAGGCGATCACGGGTCTTTCGCTCATGCGCGCCTCCAATCAGTGCTGTTTGCCGTGGTGCGGGCGGTGGGACTTGAACCCACACTTCCTTACGGAAAACGGATTTTAAGTCCGTTGCGTCTACCGTTCCGCCACGCCCGCCGGCCAATGCGGCCGCAGCTCCGACCGCCGCCTGCTTCTAGCATCGAATAGCGGCGGAGGCACCCCTGCGGAAAACGGTCGCTCCGTCAGACGTCTTGCCTGGAATCACCGTTGCCGCCATTTTCGAGCACAGGCAGATCTGGAGCTAGAGGGACATGACTTCATATGGTTCTGTGCATGGATATCGAGCCCAGGTGAAGCGCTGGCTTGCCATTCTTCTCATGCTTCTGCCCGGATGCCTTTCCGGGCAGCCCGCCCTTGCCCAGCAGGCCATCCCAGACTTCTACGATATCCCGGCATCCCAGCTGAATGTGCCGCCCGGCACCTTGCTGCGCCACAGCCCTGCGGCAATGCCCGCCTTCTACCGGGCCAAGGCCTGGCGCATCCTCTACAGCACGCGCGATTTCCGCGGCCGTCCGATCGCGGCATCTGGAATTGTCGTGCAATCCGAATACGGATCGCAGAACCCAGCACAGCGCAATTTCGTGGCCTGGGCTCATCCGACCATCGGAACGGCCCGCGGCTGCGCGCCC
>JAPLOT010000410.1 GCA_026400595.1 Alphaproteobacteria bacterium
CATGCTCGCCCGCCAGCCGCATCGCCACCTGTTTGGCCGTCTTCCCGGCAAATGGATGCCGGACATAGGCGAAGAGCGCACCCGAGCTGATCAGTTCGTAGCGCAGGCCGGCGCGGCCGAAGGCCTTGCGCAGCGCCGCCAGCCGGTCGCGCATGCGGGAGGTCTTGTCGCGCTTCCAGCTATCGAGCGACGTCAGACCAAAGAGGGCCGCGCGCTGCGAGACATGAGGGGGGCAGATATGCAGGCAATCGAGGATCTTCTCGATCTCGGCCAGGAAGCCTTGCCCCGCGATGATCGATCCGACCCGATAGCCGGTCATCGAGAAGACCTTGGAGAAACTGTAGAGGTGAACGAACCCATCCGGCCAGGTGCCGCGCCCGAAGAGACCATGGGGCGGGGCAGGGTCTTCGCGGAAGTCCTTGTAGGTCTCGTCGATCACCAGCGCGAGGCCGTGCTCGACTGCGAGATCGAAGAAGGACTCGATCACCTCTGGCGGATAGATGGCGCCGGTCGGGTTGTTGGGCGAGCACAGCACGATGGCGCGGGTCCGGCTGTCGATGAGCGGTTCGGCATCGGTGGCGCGCGGCCATGCACTCTCCGGCGACAGGGCGGGAACGTAGCGGGACTCGATACCGAGCATGCCGAGCCACATGGTGTGGTTGAAGAAATAGGGAACCGGCACGATGACATTGTCGCCGCCCGAGGCCATGGCCATGATGGCAGCGGAAAAGGCCATGTTGCAGCCAGAGGTGATGCAGACCTGTTCGGGAAGGACGGTGCCGCGATAGTCGGCGGACATGTGGGCGGCGAGGGCGGCGCGCAGCTCCGGCAGGCCGAATATGTCGGTATAGTGACGGGTGCCGGGCTCATGGGCGACGCGGGCAACCTCGTCCAGCAGCTCGGTCGCGGGCGGATAGCTGGGCACGGCCTGGCAGAGATTGAGCAGCTTGCGGTTGCGCAGGCCTGGCCGGATCCAGGTCTGGGCCTCCATGATCGGCGGTGCCTCGATCCGGGAAATGGAAGGATTGACGGCATATGTCATGATGGGGCACCTAGGCGGGACTGGAAGGCGCGGCCAAGATGCCGGGCCACATGAACAGGTGCAAGCATGAAAGCGATCAGGATCTCCGAGACCGGCGGGCCCGGCGTGATGAAGTTCGTCGAAGTTGACGTACCGAAGCCAGGCCCCGGCGAGGTGCGGCTGCGCCATACGGCGATCGGCCTGAATTTCATCGACACCTATCACCGCTCGGGCCTCTATCCGGTGCCGCTGCCAAGCGGAATAGGACTCGAGGCGGCCGGCGTGGTGGAGGCCCTGGGCGACGGCGTGAAGGGCCTGAAGGCGGGAGACCGCGTTGCCTATGGCACGGGCGCGCTCGGTGCCTATGCGCAGGTCCGCAACTATCCGGCGAACCGGCTCACCAAATTGCCCAAGGCGATCTCCGACGAGACGGGTGCGGCCATGATGCTGAAGGGCATGACGGTGCGCTATCTGCTGCGCGCCACCTACAAGGTGAAGCGCGGCCAGACCATCCTGTTCCATGCGGCGGCCGGCGGAGTGGGCCTGATCTTCGGTCAATGGGCCAAGGCGCTGGGCGTGAAGGTGATCGGTACGGTGGGCTCCGACGAGAAAGTGGAAATCGCCAAAGCCCATGGCTGCGCCCATGTCATCAATTCCTCGACCGAGAACGTGGTGGCGCGGGTGCGCGAGATTACCGGCGGCAAGGGCGTGCCGGTGGTCTATGATGGCGTGGGACAGTCCATGCTGATGACCTCGCTCGACTGTCTCAGCCCCCATGGCCTGCTGGTGAACTTCGGCAATTCCGGCGGCCCGGTGAAGGCGCTGGATCTCGGCCTGCTGGCGGCCCGCGGTTCGCTCTACGTGACGCGGCCTACGCTGATGACCTATACCGCCAGCGACGAGGACCTGCGCGAGACCGCCGCCGATGTCGTGGACATGGTCAAGTCCGGCAAGGTGAAGATCCCGATCAACCAGCGTTACGCGCTGGC
>JAPLOT010000296.1 GCA_026400595.1 Alphaproteobacteria bacterium
ATGAGCATGAGCGCGGGTTGCGCATGACGAGTCTGCTCGACAAGGACGGCCAGCAGAAGCACCGCCACCGCAAGACCTGCCAGGGCGATGACCAGTGGCTGGCTCATGGTTCCGGGTCCGGTCAGATGGCCGCTGTCGTCATCCAGGATAGCGCGGCCCTTCAGGCCGAAGACGCCGACGATGCCAAGTGCCAGCGCAAAGAGGCCGACCGGCCAGACATGGTCTGCCACGAAGATGCCGCCCTTGATCCAGAGCAGCCCCCAGGCGCCCGCGCCCGCCAGGGCCAGATAGCCCAGCCACCACCAGTTCCGCCCGCGCAGCACCGCGAAGCTTGCTGCAAGAATGATCAGGAGATAGGCAAAGAAACCCCATGCACTGGGCTCGGCAGATGGGATGAGCGCCGGAGTGACATATGAGCCGAGCAGTCCGAGCGCTGCAATGAATGGGCCCTGCCAGCGCGAGAGCGCGAGGGCACCAAGGGCGACGGCCGCCAGACCGATGAAGGCCGGAAACCCGCCGATCACTTCATAGAGCGCATAGGCCGCAAAGATGCTGGCAAACAGGATTGCCAGGCCAGCGGCCGAAAGCGCGGCAGGCACGTAGTCGTCTGCGGCCCGCGACCTGCTTGTCCCCTTGCGGCGTACCAGCTCGCCGGCCGCGACCAACACGGCGCCGGCGAGAATTCCGAGGATGATCTGAAGCGTCGGGGGAATCAGTCCGTTATCATAGGCGTACTTGACGAAAAGGAGGCCGCCGATGGCGATGGCAACCCCGCCGATCCAGACGAACCACCGCGAGGCCAGTGTCTGTTCCATGTCGCGCACCGGCGGTGGAGCGGATGGCTGCAATGCGTCGACCACATCGAGATCAGGCGGGGACTCGACTGCCGGCAGCTCGGTCACGGCTTCGGCTGCGATCGGCGGTGAAGGCGCAATGTCGGGGCCAGCAGCCGCGGCGGTCTCGCGCAGGTCCGCCATGCCCGTGCTGCCAGCTTCGGCCAGAAGCTTGTCGATCTGCATGCGCAGCTGGGCGACACGGGTTTCCAGCCGCGACATCTTGTGCAATGCCACGAGACCCAGCACGAATGCGGCAATCGCGATCAGAACACTGAACCCGTCCATTCCATACTCCCCGCCCCCGACTCAAGACCGGCAGCTTGCCACGAAACGGCGAAACTGGGAAAAGCCGCTCATGGTCTCCCGCGATGAGATAACCCGCAGTCTTCGTTCTCCGGCTCCAGTCGACTGGTACGTGTCGGGCGGCCTCGTGCCATACCCGGATGCGCTCTCGGGTATGGACGAGGTGGTGGCGGGAATCGCGCAGGGCGAGGTCCGCGAGCGCGTATGGCTTCTCGAGCATCCACCGCTCTACACGGCAGGTACGTCAGCCAATCCTGTGGATCTGGTTTCACCGGAACGCTTCCCCGTCTTCGCAACAGGACGCGGAGGCCAATACACCTACCATGGTCCAGGACAGCGGGTTGCCTATGTGATGCTCGACCTGAAGCGCCGCGGTGGTGACCTGCGCGCCTATGTTGCCGGGTTGGAACAGTGGATCATCGAAACGCTGGCGGCCTTCGGTGTTGCCGGAGAACGTCGCGAAGACCGGGTTGGCGTATGGGTCAGGCGCGAAGACCGGGAAGACAAGATTGCTGCCATCGGAATCCGCGTCCGGCACTGGGTGAGCTTCCACGGCATCAGCATCAATCTGGCGCCCGATCTCTCCCATTTCGACGGCATCGTCCCCTGTGGTGTTCACGAACACGGGGTCACCAGCTTGCGGGACTTGGGGCTGAACGTCAGCATGGCCGAACTCGATGCCGCGCTGCGCCGCGGCTTCGAGGCCGGATTCGGGCCGACCGCTACTGCTTCTTGACCTCCGGCAGTCCCATCTCGCGGCGCACTTCGTTGATGAAGGGGCTGCAGGCGCCGCGCTCCAGATAGCCATTGAACGCGACGAAGGGCGAAGCCACCTGGTTCTCGGGATAGTCCTGGTAATACTTCGTGATGGCCTGCGCCATCATGCCGGCCTTGAGATTGAGCGCCTTGGCGCAGTTGCGCAGGCCGATGGCCCGGGCCGTCGAGAACTCGTCGCCGGCGATGAAGACACTCATCGTATCGAACAGCGCCATGGCGTAGGCGGATTGCCCGTCGGGGCCCAGCATCATCCAGGATCGGTAATTGTCGATGTAGCCTGCTCGGGCCGGGACGGCGGCCGATACGACGAGAGCGAGTGCGGCAACTGCCATCTTGAGCTTGCGCATGCAAAGTCCTTCGAAATCGAGCCGCCACTATCCTATGGCGCAGCAGCCCTGTCCACCGCGTCCGGTCCGCATCAAGTAATTGTGCCTTGAACAGTTACGATAAACTGCTACATCAGTTCCGCACAATGGAGAACCACCATGAAACTCTACTATTCCCCCGGGGCCTGCTCGCTTGCACCGCACATTGTCCTCAACGAGATCGGCGAACCCTATGAAATCGAGAAGGTCGACCTCGGCAGCAAGAAGACTGAGAAGGGCGACAACTTCCACGACGTGAACAGCAAGGGCTACGTGCCCACGCTGGAACTGGCGAAGGGCGAGGTCCTGACCGAAGTCTCGACCATCCTGCAATACCTTGCCGACAAGGCAGAGAAGGTAAAGCTGCTGCCCAAGTTCGGCAGCATGGAACGTTACCGCGCCATGGAAAGCCTGAACTTCGTTGCCTCGGAGCTCCACAAGGGCATCGGCGGGCTGTTCAGCAAGACCATGCCGGAGGACGGCAAGAAGGCGATTACCGAGCGCGTGTCCCTGCGGCTAGGCTGGCTGGACGCGCAGCTCGCCAAGAAGCCCTATCTGCTTGGCAGCGACTATTCGGTGGCAGACGCCTATGCCTTCACGGTCATCAACTGGTGCCAGTGGGTCGGCATCGACACCAAGCAGTGGCCCAACATCCAGGCTTTCATGCAGCGGGTCGGTTCGCGTCCCGCCGTACAGGCGGCCCTGAAGAAGGAAGGCCTGATCCCGGGCTGACAATCTTCGCGGAGATGGGCTTCGCCCGTCTCCGCTCATTGCTGCGAAGGCCGCACGGAGAACCCGGGAGGTGGCAGGTCCAGCCAAGGCTCCTGCCTGACGTTGCTGACAACCGCGAGGCCTGGGCCTGACCGGCAGGCCTCCACCATTGCGGCAACTGTCACCTGATCACCGGCGAACACCGCCTCCACCGAACCGTCTCCACGGTTCCTTACCCAGCCGCTCAGGTTCCGGCTCAACGCCTGGCGGCTGACCCATGCACGATATCCGACGCCCTGGACGCGTCCTTCGACGATCACCCGGACCGCCGTCACAAGAACTCCATGATCACCGCGTCGACGGCGAGACTGTCGCCCTTCTTGGCGTGGAGCTTCTTAACCGTGACATCACGCTCGGCGCGCAGGATGTTCTCCATCTTCATGGCCTCGACGATCGCCAGGGCCTCCCCCGCCTTGACTTCCTGGCCTTCGCTGACCGCAATGGAAATAACCAGGCCAGGCATGGGGCAGATGAGCTTCCTTGATGTGTCCGCCACGGCCTTCTCGGGCATGAGCCTTGCCAGCTCGGCCTCCCGCACCGTGTAGACATGGGCCTCCAGCACGACGCCGCGATAGCTCAGCTTGTAGCCGTTGGGGATGCGCCTCACCTGCACCGTCACCGGGCCCTGCCCGAGGTCGGCCGAGAAGACCGGCGCACCCGGAACCCAGCCACAGGCATCGGCCAGCGCATCGGTGTCTTCCGTCACTTCCACGTCGATGTAATCGCCGCCCAGCTTCACCACGCGGTTGCGTGCGAAATTCACCTTGCCGCCGTTCATCTGCCCGGTGACCATCCGCTTGCGGCGGTTCTCGACGTGATCGAGCACCATGGCAACCTCGGCCAGCGTCTTCGCGATCTCGGGCGTCAGATCATGGCCATGGAATCCCTCAGGAAATTCTTCGGCGATGAAGCCGGTCGACAAGGCGCCGGACTGCCAGCGCGGATTCT
>JAPLOT010000563.1 GCA_026400595.1 Alphaproteobacteria bacterium
CGCTTTCATCGACGACACGCGTCAGTGGGATCTGCGCCAGTTGACTGACACACTTCGCCGTCATGAAGCGTGGCTGCCCGAAGGTCACCATCCGCATGACCGTGTGGCCGTCATCGATGAGATAGACGCCAAGCATGACGGCAACGGCGCCGCCCAGGGAATGGCCGGTAATGTATGTCGTGTAGCCCTGCTTCAGGTGGGACGGGCGTCGCCGTAGACGGCCTGCGCGGCAGCGTCGAAGCCGGAGTCGTCGGGGATGCCGGCCCAACGGTCTTCCACCACCTTGACTTGAACGTCCTCCCTGATGTTCCGGTGGTTTTCCGTGCCGCGAACCGAAATGAACGGGGCTTTGGCCGAACCGTCACGCCCGATGAAATCGCGTATCTCTGTATTGCCGGGCGAGGCGATGTGAACCGTCTTGGGGTAGGCGGTGCGGATGGCGGTCTCGCATCCATAGGCCAGCTTCGACCTGCGCGCAAAGGGATCAAGTTCCGCGAAGTCGATCTTCGTCTCGTAGACCTCTGCGCCAAGCGAGTTCAGTTCCTGCTTCGAGATGCCGACGCAGGCCGAGAGGAGGGCTCCGCATATGGGAGCCGGGTCAACGATGACCGCGTGACGGCGAATGCCTGCTTTGCAAAGGACGGGATCCGTCAGCCGGATTGCGGTCGGCGCGAAGCCCCGATTGTTTCTCAGGATGTTTCGTCCTGATTGAGAATGACGAAGTCCTTGCCGCTGCGCGTATCCGGATGCGAGGGCAGGTCCGTTGTCACCAGGACGAGTCCCACATGCATGCGCTGCTTCATGGCATCCACGACATTGGGCTCGGCCCGGATCCGCTGGATGACTGACGTGTCGGAGGTCACTCCGGCTCCGCCATGTGCGATCGCGTGCCAGCTCAATCCGCCTTTGTCGCCGTCGCTCAGGATGAAGACTTGTGATCCCAGAGGCTGATCGGGTTGTGAGATCGTCGCCTTCCCAGATGCAACGGTATCGCCATTCTCAAGAATAGTGATGGTCTGGTCGACACTACTGACGATCACGGAAGTTGCCTTGGCGTTTGCATCATCCGGATGTGCGGCCTTCTGTGTTTTCAGCTTTGCTTCTGCTGCATCGATCTCGCCCTCCGCGTCGGGCGAAAGCACCAGGCCAGGATGGGTGACGTCGGTAGGCTGGCTATGCGCGTCGGCGATGATGACCGCGGTTCCGACATGCGTGACGGTGAACAGGAGCTTCGAGAACTCCAGCGGCAGGCGCACGCATCCATGCGAGGCCGGATAGCCCGGGAGCTGCCCCGCGTGCAGCGCCACGCCCGACCAGGTCAGGCGGTTCATGTTGGGCATGGGCGCATTGTTGTAGGTCGAGGAGTGGTGATTCTTGTCCTTCTGCAGAATGGTGAAGACACCTGTTGGCGTGTCGTGACCGGGTTTGCCGGTCGAACACGTGGAGACGGCAATGCGTATGCCGTTGCGATAGACGTGCACCAGCTGATCGGGCAGCGACACGACAATGGCAACCGGGCCTTCGGGCGAGCGCTCCGGGTGCCATGTGAACTGTCCCGGCTTCAGCTGGCTGATCTCCTCGACCATGTCAGCCAGAACATGTCCGGCCCCGAATTGCCATGCGGCAGCAAGACCGGTCGCCGCCAGGATTGCGCGCCGCGTGAGATTCGGATTGCTCATATCAGCGCGCTTCCATTGTGAAGAGATTGACCCATCCGTTCTGCAGCAGCTTGTCGCGCGAGACGGGGTCGAGGGCGATGTTCTCGCCGGCACCGCCCAGGACCGAGACTGTCGCATTCGGGGCATCGATGGCAAAGCTGTCCTTGCCCTCGTCCTACTGCTCGATGAACTGCGCGGTGGTCTGATGTCCGGCAGCGCGCACCGGCCGGTCGGCCAAGACGATCGTGTTGTTGGCAATGCCGGTGAGGGTGAGCTTGCCGTTGGACAGCGTGGCGCCCTGCGCGTTCAGCACGGCGCGCGATGGAACCGGGCCTGTCGGCGTGACATGCCCAACCGTCTTCTCCAGCGGAACATGCGGTTTCTCCGGCGTTTCGGCAGCGTTGGCAAACGTCGCGGCGAACGCAAGGCCCGCAGATACCAGTAAAGGGCGTGTGATGGCCTTCAATGTCATGGTTTTTCTCCTGTTCAACTTCCGGCGGGGCTTC
>JAPLOT010000510.1 GCA_026400595.1 Alphaproteobacteria bacterium
GATCCGACGATGGCGTCCTCGACTTCGGCGACGATGGCGCGAATGCACTCCATGGCCTTGGGCGTGCGCAAGGTGATTTCGAGAACCGGCAGCCCGCCCTTGACCAGGGCGCGTGCCAGCGGCACCGCGTCGGCAACCTCCTCGATCACCATGACGGGTACGACCGGCGCCCGCTTCAGCGCGGCCTCGAGACCCTTCTGGTAGTCGCGTGCCATCTCAGGCCACCTCGAAGATCGATGCGCCCTGTGCGGCGGAACCGGTGATGGCGCGGAAGGCCGCAAAGAGTTCCCGGCCCGTGCCCTGGTGGTTCGCCGACAGATCGATGCGCACCGGCGGGCGCGCATGGAATTCCGCCGCATCGGCCAGAACCTCGAGCGTCCCGGCATCAGCGTCGACCCGGATCATGTCGCCGTCGCGTATCTTCGCGACCGGCCCGCCCTCGGCCGCCTCCGGCGTGAGATGGATGGCGGCCGGCACCTTGCCGGATGCGCCCGACATGCGGCCATCGGTGACGAGCGCAACGCGGAAGCCCTTCTCCTGCAGCACCGCCAGCGGCGGCGTAAGCCGATGCAGTTCGGGCATGCCGTTGGCCCTGGGGCCCTGGAAGCGCACCACGGCGACCACGTCGCGGTTGAGCTCGCCCGACTTGAAGGCCTTCTGCAACTCCTCCTGCGAGTGGAAAACCCGGGCCGGCGCTTCGATCACATGCCGGTCGGCAGGAATGGAGGAGGACTTGATCACGGCGGTACCGAGATTGCCGTCGAGCACATTGAGACCGCCGGTCGGCTGGAAGGGCCGCGCGCTTGGGCGCAGCACGCTTTCGTCGCCGGAGACCGCCGCGGCATCGGCATAGACAAGCTCGCCGTCCGCTCCGAGCCGTGCCTCCTTGGTATAGCCGGCGAGGCCCGTGCCCATGATGGTCTGCACATCTTCGTGCAGCAGCCCCGCACCCAGCAGTTCGCGGATGAGAAAGCCCATGCCGCCGGCCGCATTGAAGTGGTTCACGTCCGCCTTGCCGTTCGGATAGACGCGGCTCAGCAGGGGCACGGCGCCGGAGAGTTCGGCGAAGTCCTTCCAGGTGACGACGATGCCGGCCGCTGCGGCCATGGCGATCAGGTGCATCGTGTGGTTGGTCGAGCCGCCGGTGGCGAGAAGCCCGACAATGCCGTTGACCACGGCCTTCTCGTCATAGATGCGGCCGATCGGTCGGTAGTCGTTGCCGAGCGCCGTGATCGACAGGGCCTGCTTCGCCGAGGCGCGGGTGATGGCCTCGCGCAGCGGCGTGCCGGGATTGACGAAGGTCGAGCCCGGCAGATGCAGGCCCATGATCTCCATCAGCATCTGGTTGGAATTTGCGGTGCCGTAGAAGGTACAGGTGCCGGGACCGTGATAGGACTGCGCCTCGGCTTCCAGCAGCGCGTCGCGCGTCACCTTGCCCTCGGCGTAGAGCTGGCGGATCCTGCCCTTCTCGTCGTTCGGCAGGCCGCTGGTCATCGGGCCGGCGGGAACGAACACGGCGGGCAGGTGTCCGAAGGACAAGGCACCGATGATCAGGCCGGGCACGATCTTGTCGCAGACGCCGAGATAGACCGCGGCATCGAACATCTGGTGCGACAGGGCCACCGCTGTCGACAGCGCGATCACGTCGCGCGAAAACAGCGACAGCTCCATCCCGGTCTCGCCCTGGGTCACGCCGTCGCACATGGCGGGCACGCCGCCGGCCACCTGCGCCGTGCCGCCCGCATCGCGCGCTGCCCTGCGGATCAGTTCGGGATAGGTCTCGAAGGGCTGATGCGCCGACAGCATGTCGTTATAGGCCGTGACGATACCGAGATTGGGACCCGACCCGTTGCGCAGCGCATTCTTGTCGGCCGCGCCGCAGGCGGCAAAGCCGTGGGCGATGTTGGCGCAGCCCAGCGCCTTGCGTTTCGGCTGCCGCGCCACGGCCGCGTCGATCTTGTCGAGATAGCGCCGCCGCGGCGCCGTGCTGCGCGCGATGATCGCTTCGGTAACGGCGGATATCGTGGCCTTGACCGGCATGGATGGCGTCTCCTGCTAGGGGGCCCAGTATAGGGTCATGGGTGTCTGGCTGCGCAAGACCGCCCGCACCGGAAGTTCCGCGGTCGGACCGTCGGCCAGGGCGCGCGCGAGTACGTCCTTCTTTTCGGCGCCTTCGATGTGAAGCTTCAGCCGTCCCGTGGCTTCGAGCACCGGAAGGGTGAAGGTGAGGCGTGGCTCGCCGGCGCCCGGCGCCGTCATTTCGATGATGCGGGCCTGGGTATTGCTGTTCATCGCCTCGGCCAGCCGGTCGCCGCCCGGAAAGAAGGAGGCCGTATGCCCGTCGGCGCCCATGCCAAGAACCGTCACGTCGAAGGGCGGCAGGGCTGCAGCAGCATCGGTGTCGATCAGCGGCACGAATTTCGCGGACGCCGCCCTGTCGACCAGCAGCGTCTCGCGCACCAGTTTCGCATTGGACCGCTCGCTCGTCTCGGGCACCTGGCGCTCGTCGACCAGCGTCACCGTCACGCGATGCCATGGCAGGTCGATCTGCGACAGCTTGGCAAAGAAGGTCTTCGGAGTCGTGCCACCCGAAACGGCCAGGGTCGCCTTGCCCTTGGCCTCGATGGCGCGCATCAGCTCTTCGGCCACGTCATGGGCCAGGCTTTCGGCCAGCGCCTCGCGCGCGGAAAAGATTCGTTCGGCTTCGATCATTGGTCTTGATCCTCGTACCAGGTGCGCCCGTCCCGCTCGATCAGCGCCACGGCGGCGGAGGGCCCCCAGGTGCCGGCGGTATAGGGCTTGGGCAGGTCGGGGGATGCCGCCCAGGCTTCCAGGATCGGATCGATCCAGGCCCATGCGGCCTC
>JAPLOT010000516.1 GCA_026400595.1 Alphaproteobacteria bacterium
GACACTCTTACGTCATGAATCCTTCCGTCAAGGGGAAACGGTCGGCGGTCCTCATAGGACAGAGAAACGGGTGATCTCAGATCGATGCCCACATCAGAGGATTCTGTCGCGGTGAATGCGGCAGGCACGGTGCGCAAGACCGTGGTGCGGGCGGCCTCGGCGCCGTCGATGGTGATCACCACGTCCGCTTGTCCGCCCGGCGTTCCGATCTTCGTGTCGATGACGATCCTGTGCCGGCCTGCGGGAATCTCCTCCGTACGTACCTGATGGTTCTCGATGATCATCATGTTGTACTCGTAGTCAGGAACTCTTCTCAAACAAGCCTGCAAACAAAGGGGATTTCTGCCCTTGCTGTTTCGGTGAGAGAAAGTTTGCGGAGGAGCAGCTGGCGGAAGGAAAGGAGCTAGAATCCAACATTTCCGATGGTCAGTTCATTGCTCTTGCTTAGGGTAGGAGCTGCGTTGCGTTCGCCCCCGCGTGCACCCAACAGACCCAGAACGGCAAGCTCTTCAAACATGCGCGCGCCTCCCCGATGGCCAGCAATCATCGGAGACCAATGGTGGCTGCCAGCGCCGCGCCAGCTAGCCCCGCATTGGCGCCAAGCAAGGCTTGCCTGACATCGATCTGCCGGTCGAGGCCCTTCCAGATGCTTTCGGTGATCCGCTCCTTCAGTGACTCGAAATAAAGGCCTGGCGCGCTCCCGAGTCCGCCGCCAATGACAATCACGGATGGATCGACGCAATTGGCCAGCTGGGCGATGGCCGCGCCCAGCAGCGACGTCGCCTGCGCCACGATGGCATGCGCCCCCGGATCGCCACGGAGCGCCGCAGCAATCACGGTCCGCGCATCGCCACCGGAGTCGCCGAACTGCCGTGCCAGGGCCGGCCCGGACGCAATCTCCTCCAGCATCGGGGCCTGACCACTGCCGATCGGCACCGGTGCAGCCGTCGCCAGCACAAGGGCCGCGCCATGCGCACCGGCGTAGGGCCGGCCCTCGATCAGCAGCACCGATGCGATGCCAGTACCCACCGAGACATAGAGGGCGTCGCGGATTTGGCGTGCCGCGCCGAAACGGGCTTCCGCGAGCGCCGCTGCTCGCACGTCCGACACCAGGTGAACCGGCGGAAGGCCATGCGGCGACGAAATTGGGTTCAGGTCGCGCCAGTCGATAAGCGAGGCGCTTTGCAGACGCCCGTCCGGTCCGACAATCTCGCAGATGCCAAGGCCAACGGCGTCGACGCGCAGACCGGATTCACCCGCAGCACGGCCAAGATCGATCAACAGGCCTCGGACGGCGTCCAGGACAGCTTCACCGCCGCGCGCCGCATTTGTCGCGACCTCACGCCGGTGCAGCAGACGGCAAGTGTCCAGCTCCACGATCGCGGCGGATGTCTTGGTTCCGCCGACATCGATGCCGATCGCATGGCGCATCTCCTTACGGCGCCGTTCCGCGCGGCAGATAGGAGGGTGCAACCCCGAACAAGGCATCGCAGGACTGCGTGCCCATGTTGAAAAGACGGTAGCGGGCGCCCTCTGGCAGGTAGAAGCCGTCGCCCGGCGCGAGTTCGAACCATGTCTGGGCCTGCTCGCTGTCAACCAGCTGAACATTGAGACGCCCGGTCTCAACGTAGATTCCAGCGTCGCCGCCATGTTCGATCACCGCGCTGCGCCCGCCCGGCGCGATGGTCGCCTTTCCGGCCGTCAACTGCTCGGTCGAGGCGATGATCCCGATCAGGACGCGGTGATCGCCGCTGAGCGACCACAGCCGGTCGCCCTCGCGCAAAACCGTGAAGTGGCCGCGCCTCTCCGCTCCGGCACGGCCGGCCGGCCAGTTGCCCATGAGCTCGCGACGTTCGAAGCGGGGCCGGCTCACATAGGGCTTGCTCTGCGCGTACTTGCCGGAGGTTCCCGTCGATGGCGGCGGCGCGAAATACTCCAGCACGCGCAGCTCCTCGCCGGGCATGGCCCAGGCATTGTGCCATGTGTCCTTGCGGAAGAAGACCGACTCGCCCTTGCGCACAAGCTGAACCTCACCGGTCTCCGGATTTGCGATGATCATGTTGCCCTGCAGGACATAGAGCACTTCGTCCGCGCCGAAGATGGTCCGGAAGGATTCGGAGTGGCGAAACCCGTCGCCCGCCGGAAAGCCGAAGATCAGCTGATGGATC
>JAPLOT010000334.1 GCA_026400595.1 Alphaproteobacteria bacterium
GACAGCCAGACGCCTGATACGAAGAGCTCCATCCTGGGATAGAGCGACTGGTCGCCCGTCCGCATCATGCGTCCCGCCGTCATCCGGGCCAGGCCATGGCATAGTGTGAGCAGGATCACGAAGCCGATCTTGACGACGAACAAAACATTCGGCTCGTCCATCGGCGGCAGCACGGTCCACAGGCCGATACCGGTAATCCAGATGGCAAGGATCACGATGTCGGCAATCCGCGCCAGCACCCGGCGCAGATAGGCCAGCGCTTCTCGGCGATCCCCCTTCTCGCCCGATGCGATGCGGATATTGATGTAGTTGGCGATGCTCATGCCCGTGCCCGTGGCAATGGCAATCAGATGCGCAATGAGCAGAATCGTCTTCATGACCGAGAGTTCCTCCCCCGACGCTCCGTACCCGACCTTCCCCGGTCAGAGTTCTAGCACACCCGACATGATTTGCACGGCCTGTCCCGCAACCCGCACAGCCTTGAGATTTCCCTCCCGGACATCTGCTTCCAGGTGAAGGTCGGAGGGGCGGCCCATCTCGTAGCCCTGCTCCAGCGCCCAGACATGCTTTCCGTCGGCCAGGGCCTCTGCCGACAGCAGTTGCCGCGCGAGGATGGCCGTTGCGGAGCCGGTGGCCGGGTCTTCCGGGATGCCCGCCGTGGGCGAATACATGCGCGCCCTGAAGGCCGTCGTCGGCCCATCGCCACCCCGCGTATAGAGGTAAGCGCTGTCCACACCGGCCGCCGCAATCATCGCCGACCAGTAGGGCTCGATCACCCGCGACCGGGTCAGTGCGGCACGGTCTGCCACCGGAACATAGAGGAATCGCGGCCCTCCCTGCAGCACCGTGATGCTGTGGCGGTCAAAGCCGATGTCGCTAGGCTCCAGCGCCAGGGCGCGCGCGGCTTCAGCGGGGGCCGGCAGCTGTGCGTCGACGGCAAAGGGCTTGACGGGTGCCGTGAACATGGCACGCGGCACCTCACCGATGCGCGTTACCTTGACGGGCACAAGACCCGCCTGCTCTTCAAGACGGATCTCCGTCTCGAAGGAACAGCCTGGCTTGTACTTCTCCGATGCCAGCAGAATTGCGCAGCCGATGGTGGGATGACCAGCAAAGAGGATCTCCGCTGTCGGGAAGAAGATCCGGACCTTTGCGGTGTTGCCCGGATCCTCCGGCGCCATCACGAAGATGGTCTCGGAGAGATTGAACTCGCGGGCGATGGTCTGCATCTGCCGGGTCGTGAGGGTATCGGCCCCCAGAACCACGGCCAGTGGATTGCCGCCGAACCGGGATGTGGTGAAGACATCGAATGTACGAAAGTCCAGGCGCATGAAATGACCTCATTCCGAATAGTATTGGCGAACGATTTCCTGAGCATATCCCGGCATTCTTGAATCGATCTGCGAACGGGACCGGACGCCGAAGATCGCGTCGAGTTCGGGCTCGGCCTGGCGCGCGCGGTGCGCCGCAAAAGCCTGCTTGAGGTCGGCCAGACTGTGGTCAACGTCGAACCGGCGGACGATTGCGAGGCGCTGGCCGTCAAAGATCGCGAGATACTCGCCCGCGCGCGCGTCGGCGAGGTCGAGACCTGTTTCTTCCCCCACTTCCTCCGCCATGGATCCGTGCAGATCGATGGAACCATCCGGACGAACGTCCTTGGGCTCCAGCGATCCGCCCGGCGGATAGGCGCGGCCAGCGTTGAGCGTTGACTGCGCCATGACGCCCATGAGCAGTTCGCCATCGCGCGAAACGACTGCCGGAACGCCGAAGCAGTTTCGTGCCTCTCGGTCGGGCCAGCCCCAGTCGCGCCAGGCAATGAAGCTAGCAAAGTCCGTCGTCGTGAAGCGGGCTGCGAGGACACCGTTTTCGACTTCGGCCGCGGTGCAGATCAGGACTTCGCCATTCCACAAGCGCGCGTTCGCCGCCACAAGCCGTTGCCAATGCGCATCGATGGCCTTGCGTTCTGCCTGGGCAAAATCCCACGACGCCGGCGAAAGGGAAAGCGCATGGCGCTGGATCGGCTCGCAGCGGATCATGCCGCAGCCTTGAACAGCGCGTCATAGATCAGCTTGATCGACACGATGGCAAGGGCGGTCTCGACCAGGCGGTAGAAGATTCTCTCCGGCAGGATTGACGTCAGCTTGTAGCCGATCAAGGCGCCGGCGATTGCCACCGGCGACAGCATCGCCGCGAGCTTGAGGTTGCCGGCATTGAACTGGCCCAGTGCCCAGTAGGGCAGCAGCTTGACCAGGTTGACGATGGCAAAGAGAATCGTGCTGGTGCCAGCGAAGACCATCTTGTCCAGTTTCTGTGGCAGCACGTACATCTGGTAGGGCGGTGCGCCGGTATGCGAAACGAAACTGGTGAAGCCCGCGATGGTGCCCCAGAACATGCCGCGCGGCACATCCGCCGGACGCGGCGCGGCCGCTGCACTCTTGAAGAAGAGATTGACGATATAGGAAAGCCCGATCACCCCAACCAGCAGGGTCACGAGCCGCTCGCTGGTGATGGAGGCCGTGGCCCAGCCGATGGCAATGCCCAGTGTCGTCGCCGGAATCAGAATCGCGAGATTGCGCTTGTCGAACTTCCGGCGATAGGCCCAGAGCCCTACCATGTCGCTCACGATGTAGACGGGGAGCAGCAGCGCGGCGGCCGTCACGGGCGAAATGCTGAGCGCCAGGATGGGAACGCCCAGCGCACCGACCATCGGCAGACCGCCCTTTGATGCGCCCACCAGAAAGGCCGCCAGCGCCGCCAGGATGTAGAACAGAAGCTCGGATGTCATTCCGAGGTCTCGGGCTCCAGTGCGACCTCGTCATGTGGAATTCCCAGATAAGCGCTCAGCATCTCCACCACGAAATTGTGGTCGTCGCGCTGCGGCACGCCGGATACCGTCGCCGCCCCGACCACACCCGTGCCAGTCAGATGGATCGGAAATCCGCCTCCCGCCGGCGCATAGTCCAGCGGATCGATGCCCCGCGACGCGCCCCACTCAAGGCCGCGCAGCTCGTATTCCCGGCCCACCCGGTAGGAACTCTTGTGGAAACGCAGCACCGTGTTGACCTTGCGCCGCACCCACTCAGGGTTTTCCGGCGTCGAACCCGGCAAGGCGGTGAAGAACAGCGGACGGCTGCCGATGCGGATGTCGATGACGAAGGGGATCCTGCGCTCGGCCGCGGCCGCCCTCATCTGCGACCCCAGCGCCCAGGCATCCGCCTCGTTGAAGCTTGGAAAGCGCAGGCGCTCCTCTTGGAGGGTCAGACGGGCGATGTCGGTTTCGAGACTCATGGGCGGGCTCCTGCGTGCGGGTGCCCCGATTGGTAGCAGATTTCGCGATGGACAACAGTCAAGGTCAGGACATGCCTCGCCCGCGCCAGTCGACCAATTGGACATAGATCTGTCCATTGGTGTACCCGCAACCTGCAATTGGCCATTCGAGCCCTTTGTCGGGCCTTCCGTCCATTGGCTGACGCAGCGCACAGGGGCAGAGCGTCCGGACAGCAGCCGAGTTGGGCGCTCCGTCCTGGACCTGGCCCAGCCGCTAGGCCTGGGACTGACCGACCGCATCGAACTGCGCCCGAGCCGCCTTCACCTTGGCATGATGGGCCGAAGACCAGCCCACCAGCGCTTCCAGCGGCTCCAGAAGCGAAAGGCCCAGCGATGTGAGCTGATACTCCACTGCCGGCGGCACGGACGGGTGCACGGTGCGGCTCACCAGCCCGTCGCGCTGCAGGTGGCGCAACGTCTCGGTGAGCATGCGTTGCGAGATGTCCGGCACGCGCCGCCGCAGCACGCCGAAGCGCACCGGACCCTGGCGCATTTCCGACAGCAGCAGGACGCTCCACTTGTCGCCGATGCGGTCGAGGACATCGCGGACCGGACAACGGGAGTTGAGTACGGAGTCCTGCCGGTTGGCCTGAGACATCTTGTGGTTCCTTCCAGGTAACCAGGGGCGGCAAAGCTGCCTACTTGCCCAAGGCGCCAATAGCTCTAAATGAGCCCAGGTCTCATTTCAAGACCTGAAAGGATCATCCATGTACCTCATCTCCGGCGCGTCAGGCCATCTTGGCCGACTGACCATTTCCCACCTGATCGACACCGCCAAGGTGCCGGCCAGCCAGATCATCGCGACCACGCGCAAGCCCGAGACGCTGGCCGACCTCGCCAAGCGCGGCGTCTCAGTCCGCGCTGCCGATTTCGACCAGCCCGCCAGCCTCGCGGCGGCTTTCGCCGGTGCAGACCGGGCGCTCCTGATCTCCACTGACGCCATCGGCCGCCGCGCCGAACAATCCGCCACTGCCATCGCAGCGGCCAAGGCTGCGGGCGTGGAGCATCTGCTCTACACGTCGATGCCGGCGCCCGAGACCTCGGCCGTGCTCTTCGGGCCGGAACATCTGGCGGCGGAACGGGCGATCGCCGCATCCGGCATCGCCGGATGGACCATCCTGCGCAACAACTGGTACTTCGAGAACCTCTTCTTCGTCATGCCGCAGGCACTTGCCTCCGGCAGCTGGTACTCGGCCGCAGAAAACGGCGGCATCGCCTATATCGCCCGCAATGACCTTGCCCGCGCCGCGGCACTGGCGCTGGCCACGGCCAAGGGCCGCAGCACGCTCACGCTGACCGGCGCGCGGAGCTACACCACGGCGGAGATCGCCAGCCTCGTCGCCGCGTCCACCGGCAAGCCACTTGGGGTCGTGCCCGTGCCGGTCGACGGCCTGATCCAGGGGATAATCGGCGCCGGCCTGCCCGAGCCTGTGGCCCGCGTCTTCGCCTCCTTCGACACTGCAACCGCCAGGGGCGATCTCGCCCAGGTGACGGGCGACTACAAGACCCTCACGGGCCTCGACCCCGCACCGCTGGAACCGTGGATCGCGGCGAACGCCAGGGGCCTTCTCGGCCAGCCCTGAACGAAAGAGGGCGGCCCCCCAGGCCGCCCTTGCAATCCCGTCGAACGGTAAGCTAGTTCCGCGCCTTGTCGACCAGCTTGTTCTTGCCGATCCACGGCATCATGGCGCGGAGCTTCTCGCCCACTTCCTCGATGTTGTGGCTGTCGTTGTTGCGGCGGATCGCCTTGAAGCGGGCCGCACCGGCGCGATACTCCTGCATCCACTCGGAGGTGAACTTGCCGGTCTGGATGTCCTTCAGCACCCGCTTCATTTCGGCCTTGGTATCGGCGGTGATGATGCGCGGGCCGGTCACGTATTCGCCCCACTCGGCGGTGTTGGAGATCGAGTAATTCATGTTGGCGATGCCGCCCTCGTAGATGAGGTCGACGATCAGCTTCACCTCGTGGAGGCACTCGAAATAGGCCATCTCGGGGGCATAGCCCGCCTCGACCAGCGTCTCGTAGCCGGCGCGGATCAGCTCGACCAGGCCGCCGCAGAGCACGACCTGCTCGCCGAAGAGGTCGGTCTCGCATTCTTCCTTGAAGGTGGTCTCGATGATGCCGGACCGGCCGCCGCCAACGCCCGAGGCATAGGACAGCGCCACGTCATGGGCATTGCCGCTGGCATCCTGGTGGATGGCGATGAGGCAGGGCACGCCGCCGCCCTTCTGGTATTCGCCGCGCACCGTGTGGCCGGGGCCCTTGGGCGCGATCATCAGCACGTCGACCGTCTTCTTCGGCTCGATGAGGTTGAAATGCACGTTGAGGCCGTGGGCGAAGGCGATGGCCGCGCCGTCGCGGATGTTGGGGGCGATCTCGTCGCGGTAGATGTCGGCCTGGAGCTCGTCCGGGGTGGCCATCATCATGAGATCGGCCCACTTGGCCGCTTCCGCCACGGTCATGACCTTGAGGCCGTCGGCCTCGGCCTTCTTGATGGTGGGCGACCCGGCCTTCAGCGCCA
>JAPLOT010000019.1 GCA_026400595.1 Alphaproteobacteria bacterium
GTGCACAAGCCTCCCGGAAGAGCGGCACGTGCCAGCCTGCCATGCGGAACGCGGTCGCCGGATGTTCATCCGTCAGGTCGAAGCCAATGCCGCTCGCTCGCGGCCGAATCGTATAGCTGACGGTACCTGTTTCCAGCGAGATGTTGGCAACGACATTTCCCGACGCGCCATGCGCGAAATTGTCGGTACTGGCGCCACGGGACGCCAGCCGCACTCGCGCATAGAGCACCTCTACCTCGCCGGAGCTGCGGACCAGCGTCGTGATCCTGAAGGTGGAGAGCGCCTCGCTGCCGGAGACCGAGCTCACGTCGCGATGAGGGTACATGCGCTCCTGCACGATCCAGGAGGTGTATCCCGACGTTCGCATGTGCATCGCCAGTTCCGCGCAACCATAGGCTTGACCGTCAGGTGCGATCACCGTGGATCCACGCTGCTCCAGTGCCAGCACACCCTCGCCATGGACACCGTGAACGGGCTTCAAGACGACTGCCGGCCAGCGTCCTGCGCAGATCTCCCGCGCCAGGGTCTCGATGTCGGTCACACGGACCTGCTCGGCCGATCGAGTCGCGGCGTCGCCGACCATCGCCAGCAAGCCTGGAACGGGCAGTCCGCGCTCGAGGCATCGCTCATGGAAGACCAGCTTGTCCTCTGTCCAGCTCTCCTGTCCGAGGGCGTTCAACTTGCGCTGGATGACTTGCAATCGCTCATTGCTGATCGCCGCATCCGGGTCCCGCGCCAGTCGCCCATCCAGCAGGCCAAGCACGAAGATCTCGCCAGGCGAGAAGCCCTGCCGACCCGCCAGGTCCAGGAAACGAACCCCACCGCGCATCAACCCGCTGCCAGTCGCCCGCGATGCACCCAGGAACTTCGCGAAGTCGCTGATACGACGACCGATCCATCTGCTTTCCTTCATGAATGCTTGCTATGCGATTCTTTCCTGCCCACGGAAGGCTACATGAGTTCCTGCACACCGCCAACGGACGTGCATCGGTTCCAGAATACTCAAGACGACCTCGATCGTGTTTACCGGCTGGCGCGCCCGCGCCGGCCGGTGGCATACGGGAATCCATCGTGACTCAAGTCCGGGTCATGGCACTACCAGCCGACGGGAGCTGCTTCAGCGCCTATCATGGTGGCTCTCCGCCGGGATGGCGCCGGGCAAGAGGATATCGTGTCAAAGGCATACAGGATCGGCTTCGCGCTCGTGGATGAGCATTCCTCGTACAACGCAGCGTTCGGACTTGCCAGCATTGTCGAGGCCGGTGGCCACGAAGCGGTCTTTTTCGTAGACGAAGACACGGTGTTTTCGCGAGCCGTGACTCTTCAAGGATTCAAGTCTGCCGCCAAGCCTTCCGGGCACGAACCGCATATCCACAAGCCCGCAAAGGCGGGAAAGTTTCGATTGTGGAAAAGGTTGAAAAATCGCGCGATCAACAACCGGCTGGAACAGGACTTTCTCGCCGCGTTGTTGAAGTCCAATTCGCTGGATCTCTGCTTCCTCGATGCCATAAGGTACGACCTCTATCCGTTCGCACTGGCACTTGCACAGGCCGGCGTGCCGACGCTGCTGCTGTCCCCTACATTCGCGTCAGAGTTCGGGGCCAGGCATCCCCCGGTCTTCTCTTCCATGGCCTCACCGGGCGCGACCCGCTTGGGGCTTCCATTCAGCGCCATGCGTGTCATGCGCTGGCTCTGGGCACTTGCCATGCGTGGCCATGGACAGGCTTTTGGCCGATTCGAGTACCTGCGGATTCTCGTCAGGAAGTGGCTCGATCAGGCGCGCAACGTCAGTTTCGAGTGGAAGCTGCGACGACTTGGTTGTCGCTCGGCATGGAGCGAGTACAAGAGGCGACCACTCATCCCGCAGATAGTCTTCGGACATCGCGCGCTCGACTGGCCTGACCTGGCAGCCGATCCGCACCGGTGTTACTTCGGAACAACCGATCAGTTTCGGAAGAATTCCGAATTCAACTGGCCAGCTATCGATCCAGGCAAGCCCGTCGTCTATTGCAACCTCAGCACCATCAACGGGTTCGACAGACCCGCTGCGTCAGGGTCTGAAGGCCAGGTTGCAAGGGCGGGCTCTTCCAGGGTGCGGTTTCGCATGGCAGAACGCTATGTCGAGGCCGTGCTGGACTGCTTCTCGCAGCAGGCGGGCTGGCAGTTGTTCATTGCGTGTGGGCCCT
>JAPLOT010000424.1 GCA_026400595.1 Alphaproteobacteria bacterium
ACAATCACGATGGACCAGAACAAGTCCGTGCAGGCGAGCTTCGTCACCGCAAGCTGGATAAGGCCGCTCGAAACGGTTCTCGACAACACGCTCACCTGGCTCAATCCGGCGGATGGGTCCTTTGCGCCGTGGTTCGGCCAGAACAGGACGCTGCGGTCAGGCGATACGACGGGTTATACCAACGGTCATTGGGACTGACCGACATGAGCCCATTGGCGCATTCCGATTGAGGTGATGGTCTCTGGTTCCGCAATGAGCTTCTGCCAAGCGTCGCATGCTGCCTCGATGATTTCGTCGTAGGTTTCGAAGAGGCGGTTGGAGAGCCAGTTGGCACGAAGGTACTGCCAAATGTTTTCGACGGGGTTGAGTTCGGGCGCGCGCGAGGGCAGGAAGATTGGCGTGATGTTGTTGGGCACGTCGAGGTTGGCCGTTGTGTGCCATCCGGCCCGATCGAGGAGGAGAACGGCCTGGGCGCCCCTGGCGACATGGCGGGAGATCTCATTGAGATGCAGTTGCATGGCTTGCGTGTCGGCATATGGCACGGCAATGGCCGCGCCGGTTCCTCGTGCCGGACATATGGCGCCAAATAGATAGGCATTCTCATAGCGCTGATCGGCCGGCTGGCGGGGCCTTGTTCCGCGTCTGGCCCATTGGCGGATGATGCCATTCTTCTGACCGATGCGAGCCTCGTCCTGGAACCAGATTTCGATCGGCGTTTCCTCCCGCAAGTCAGCGAGATGAGCACTCAGCGTTTGCGGGAAGTTTTTTTAAATGCTGCGATGGTTTCGACGTCTTGCCCGGGGTGACGCGGACGGGCGCTGAGATGCGAGAACCCCAGCTTCTTCAAGAGCGTTCCAACATACCGTTCGTGAAAGTCCACACCGAACCGCTTCTTGATCACCAGCTTGAGGTCGATACGCCGCCACCGCACCACACCGTCGGCCTGTCTGTCAGGGCCGGCTTCGACGAGGGCCGCCAGTTCACTCTTCTGCTCCACTGATAGGCGTGGCGTGGGGCCGTTGGTCCAGGCATCCAGCAACGCGTCGGGACCGTCCATATTGAACCGGTGAACCCAGTCGCGAAGCGTCTGGCGGTCCATGCCACCAATCCGGGCCGCATCGTCGCGGCTCATCCCATCCAACACCGCCGCCAGCGATAGAAGCCGTCGGCTTTGATTGTTGTCCCGAGACTGCTTCGCCAACCGGCGAAGTTCCCGTGCCGAAAAATCCGTCCGCAAGGGCACTGCTGATGGCATGGCGCGAATCCTCCTCGCGCCCAGTGAATCAGAACTGCAGCTTCAGTGGAATCCCCCGTGAGTCAGGCCCAAGAGCCTTTGGTATTAAGGGTCTGGCTTCAGATCTCCGTGATCTGCCGGTCGCCCTCCTTCGGCTACTGCAGGCCGAAGGAATATCGCGTTACGTCATCACAGGATATTCTTCCGGCGGATACCCGTCCCTTTACACAGCACAACAGATGGACCCGATCGGTTATCTGGGTTATTCCATCTTTACCGATATCTCGGACGAGGCCGAAGTGAAGCGACCGATGATTTACCAGAAGATACGGCACCAACTGCCGTCTGACCTGTTCATGAATCTGGCAGGCAAACTGCGGGAGCGGCCTGCACCATTGCAGGGTTCGATATACTTTGGCGAAAGAAACGCGCTTGATAGCGCACATGCCGAACTCCTGCGAAAAATAGAAGGGATCAACCTCACGAGCTTGACGGAGAGCAATCACGACGTCACATCCTTCCTGCTGGAGGAAGGCAGATTCCTGAAACCGTTCGAGACGCTCGTCCAATCCTGATTGAAGGCCATGAACAAGAACCAATCCCAGCCGGCCAGTGATGCCCTTACCAGAGCAGATGACGAGCCTGTATCCGATTTCGTGCTGCAGAAGTCCGCGCGCCGGGGCTGCATTTATCACGAAGGGCCGGGCATCCGTTATTCGGAGGAATTGAAGAAGTGGGTGGTGACGTCACCTGAACTCATCAGGCAGGCGATGTACGATGATGCATTCTCGGTTCACACCTACGATGTCTCTCCCCTCATCGATAAGCTGGGCGTAGACCTTCACTGTCTCAACGAACTGTGCAAGCAGTTTCCTCTGGCAACGGAAGGCGAGCGCCACAGGCCGCTGCGCGAGAAGTTCGCCCGTCATGTCGCTGCGCAGACGCGAGGTGCACTGGATGTTCTGACCGCGGAGGTGGACACGCGGCTCTCGATTCTGGCACGCAAGCCTGATGGCGCTCCCTTCTGCCTCCATGAAGAACTCCTGAAGCCCGCCCTCCGCAAGACAGTGTTGTCTCTCGCGGGCATCGACCCCACCCTCGACGTCCCGATCGAGGACATGCCGCAGTTGTTCGACTGCTTTCTCCCGGTCAGCCGCCACGTGCGGATTAACACGCTCATCCGCGACATCCTCGGCCGCCTCCCCGGCGAGCTTTCGCTGGAAGACAAATACTTCCGCATTGCTGTGGTGGCGCTAGCATCCAACACGACGCTGAGTTCAGTCTCGCTCACGATCGCCGACAGGCTGCGCGCCGCCGAGGGAACGCCGCTCAAGGACATCGACTGGGGCTCTGACTTCGTCAGGACGGGACTTCCGCTCATTGAAAAATGGGCCGTAAAGGAT
>JAPLOT010000180.1 GCA_026400595.1 Alphaproteobacteria bacterium
GTGATCCAGGGCGGCGACGAGAAGGCCAGGGGCGAGGTGCAGATCAAGGACCTCCGCCTGGGCGCCGAACTGGCCGGCGGCATCGCCAGCCGCAGCGAATACGCATCCCAGCGGCTGGCGCAGGTCTCGGTGCCGGAGGCGGACCTGGTCTCCGCGGTGGCGAAGGCCCTCAAGTCGTGACCAGGGTTACGGTTTAGCCATGGCCGGCAAGTCCCGGGCCGAGCGCGAGGCGCTGGAGCGGCAGAACGCGGCCATCATGGCGGTGTTCGAACGCGCCGGCTTCGACCAGATCGCGCCCGACATCATCCAGCCCGCCGACATCTTCCTGGAGCGCTCGGGCGAGGACATCCGCGCCCGCACCTTCGTCTTCACCGATCCCGCCGGGAAGGAAATGTGCCTCAGGCCCGATCTCACCGTGCCGGCCTGCCGCTTCCACCTCAGCCATGCCGCGAACCCCGCGGCGGAAGCGCGCTATTGCTATCTCGGGCCGGCCTTCCGCTTCCCCGACGAATTGCTGAGCCCGCAGGAATTCACCCAGGCCGGGCTTGAGTGGTTCGGCGCCGGGTCTCCCATCGCCGCCGAGGCGCGGGTGCTGAAGCTCACCATCAGCGCGCTGGAGGCCGCGGGCCTCACCCGCTACCGCGTGACCTTCGGCGATCTCGGCCTCTTCGCCGGGCTTCTGGCCGATACCGAGATGCCGGACCGCTGGCGCCGGCGCCTGCAGCATCACTTCTGGCGGCCTCATGCCTTCCGCGACCTGCTGGACAGCTTCTGCGGAATGCGGTCCGCGCGGCGCAGCAGCATTTCGGCCCTGGTCGACAAGGTCGCAGCCGGTGACGCCCTTGCCGTGGTTGCGGCCGAGATCGCCAGCCGGAACCTGCCGGCCGTGGGCGGGCGGGAGGTGGAAGAGATCGCAGCGCGGCTGGCCGACAAGGCCAGGGATCGTCGTGAGTCGCCATTGGCAAGTGACAAGGCAGAACAGATCAATCGCTATCTCGCGATCGCTGGCGAGGCCTCGGACATCGACTCGCAACTGAAGGTGATCCACGGGGGCCGGCGCTATGCCGGGGCGCGCGACGACTATGTCCGACGGCTCTTCGAAATGGAGGAGCTTGGCCTCAATCCGCGGCGATTCCATTTCGCCGCCGGCTTCGGGCGGGAACTGGAATACTATACCGGCTTCACCTTTCAGGTGGAGGCCGACACACCGGATGGCGTGGTCGCCGTGGCGGGTGGCGGGCGCTACGACAATCTTCTTTCCGACATGGGATCGCCGGTGCGCGTGCCGGCGGTCGGCTGCGCCATTCACACCGACCGGCTGAAGGCGGTGCTGGCATGAGCGCCGTCACCCTGGCCATACCGTCGAAGGGCCGGCTGATGGAGAGCGCGGCCCAGTTGCTGGAGTCGGCCGGGTTCGGGATCGAACGCCTGGGCGCCGAACGGGGCTATCGTGGCCGCCTGACCGGCATCGACGGCGTGGATGTGGCATTCCTCTCGGCCTCCGAAATCGCCCAGAAGCTTCGCGACGGGGCCATCGATCTCGGCGTCACGGGCGAGGACCTTCTGCGCGAGAAGATCGCCCCGGGGGACCCGGCGGCGGAGGTACTGCTGCGCCTGGGCTTTGGCCCGGCCGATGTGGTGGTTGCCGTTCCCGAGATCTGGCTCGACGTTGCGACGATGACCGATCTGGACGAGATTGCCGAGAGTTTCTACGAGCGCCATGGCCGCAGGCTTCGAGTCGCGACGAAATATCTCAACCTCACACGGCGCTTCTTCGCCGAGAAGGGTGTCACCGGCTACCGGATCGTCGAGAGCCTTGGCGCCACCGAGGGCGCACCGGCTGCGGGGATCGCCGAGATCATCGTCGACATCACCACCACCGGCTCCACCCTGGCCGCCAATGCGCTGCGGGTCCTGGATGACGGGGTCATCCTGAAGTCCTGCGCCGTGCTGGCCGCGCGCACCGGCGTGGCCCGGGTGCCCGCCGTCGCCGCGCTGACCGCCGCCCTAGAATCCGCTTTGCAAATGGGCCGGACTGGTTAATACTTCGTTACTGGTCTGTATCGGAGTAGGTCACATGATCAAGTCAGTTGCGTCTCTTGCCGTGCTTACCCTCGCCTTCGCCCTGCCGGCCCATGCCCAGGGCAATGCCACCCCCCTCGGACTGAACTGGAGCAGCGGCTGGTCCTGTTTCAGCCGGCCCGTGCTCGATCAGACAATCGTGATCCAGGTGGGTAATGACAACAAGGCCCGTGTCGTCGATACTGACGAGGTTGACTCGGGCCCGCGTGCGGTGCCGCTCGGACTGACGAACGGTTCGGCTGGCTGCAATCTCTATCGCGGCGTCTATCTCTGCGCCTACCGCTGACGTCGAAACGTCGGCGGAACACAAGGGAGTTTTGACATGTTGAAGCTCTTTGCCGCCGCCGCCATTGCTGCCCTTTCCGCCACGCCGGCGCTGGCCACCGATGCCGTTCCGCCACCGGCCGAAGCCGAGGTGATGGTCCTGCCGCAGTCGCCGGTACCGGCTGAGGAGGCGGCACTTGCCGCGCCCGCCGAAGCCGCCAGCCAGGTGTCCCCCATGGGCGGCCACAGCTGCAGCAGCAAGCGGCAGCAGGTCTATCTGACCAACTGAATCTTCGGCCTCAGCGGCTGATGAAGACCTGCGCGGTGATCTGTTCGCGGATGTCCGCGAAGGCGGCCGCGATGTCGCTGCTGTCTTCGGCAATCATGAAGTTCTGAGCCGGATCGCTGGCGCAGTCGCGCAGCCGGTTGGTGGTATCTTCATCCTGCAGGTCGAAGGCGATGGTCATGACCGTGATGCCCGAGGCCTTGGCATTGCTGCAGATGGCCTCGAGATTGTCCTCGCCCTGCGAGACCGTGCGCGAACTGGGACCGAAGGCCGGCTCCGTCTGCCGGCCATCGGTGAGGATCACCAGGAACTTGCTGGTATCGTCATCGCTGTAGGGAGCACCTTCGGTAAAGGGCGCGTTGGGCGACAGCAGATGATAGCCGAACTCGGCGCCCAGCGCGATGTGGGTCCAGGCATAGGGCTGCATGTTGTCGAGCTGCGTGCGCAACGCATCGAAGTCTTCCGTCAGCGGCGCAACCTTCAGGGACTTCGGCGCATAGGCCCAGCAGCCGTCCGATGAATGGACCGGGGCATGCGGATGACCCCACTTGGTTGCATTGCTGCCGGTCGGCGTCGCGTCGGTCAGATTGTGCGGATAGCGCCTGTCCTGGGTGCAGCCGGTCCAGTTGCCGCTCCCGGTGGTGCCGATGACATAGGCCTTGGGCAGAGTCGCATAGACATGGTGCGAGAAGGGCACGAGGCCGAACTTCACCTTGCCCTCATTGGTGGTCTCGAGATCGGTGATCAGCTTCTTGGCGGCGTTCTTCATCGCCACATACTTGACCTGGCCGCCCGAGATCTCGGTCATCGAGCCCGAGTAGTCGAGAACGAGGGCCACTTCGGCCTTCTGTTCATCGGGCACCGTGATCTCGGTTTCCGCCTCGATGCCCATGGCCACATACCCCACGACCTGCATCAGCCCGGTCGGCAGATCGTAACGCGCGGTGCCGGTGACGGTTTGACCATCGAGCTCGAATTCATAGTCGATCGCATTCAGGTCCTTGCCGGCCTTCGTCATGTTCCGTTCGAAGGTCTTGGTGCCGGCCAGAATGCGCTGGTCATGGTCAAGATCCTTTGCCGCGCCGACCGCGAGCGCTCCGGCATCGAGGGCCGCCTGCAGCTCGGTGCGCGCTTCCGACAGTCGGAGATAATCGATGGCAACGCCGCCCGCGATAAGCAGCGGGACCAGGCTCAGGGCAAAGACCACGGCTGTGCCGCCCCTCTGGTTGCGGGCAAAGCGGCGGATGATGCCGGAGGTGTGAAGCAGGTTCGCCATCTCGGAGCTCCATGTTTCAAACCGGCACAGGCCGGTAAGGGACAGTGAACACGAAGCAAGCGCCGGACCCACCGCGCATCGGAGGGCCGCGAACGTCGATTGGCGTTAACAGAAGGTTAAGGCGCTCAACTCATGGGACGGCGGGCCCGCATGGCCGCCGTCAGCGTGCCCTCGTCAAGATAGTCGAGCTCGCCGCCCACCGGAACGCCATGGGCCAGGCGGGAGGTGGCAATGCCGGCCTGCTTCAGCCGTTCCAGGATGTAATGGGCGGTGGTCTGCCCCTCGACCGTGGCATTCAGCGCAAGGACCACCTCGCGCGCCTGGGCAGCCGTCGCCCTGTCGATCAGCTGGGCAATCGCGAGATCCTCCGGCCGGATGCCTTCGATGGCGGAGAGGGTGCCGCCCAGCACATGGTAGAGACCTGGCCAGGCCCCGGCACGCTCCAGCGCCCAGAGGTCGCCCACCTCTTCGACCACGCAGATCAGGCTGCGGTCGCGGCGGGGATCGGTGCAGATGGTACAGGGGTCGACCGTATCGACGTTGCCGCAGCTCGAGCAGACCCTGACCGTGTCGCGGGCTTCGGCCGTTGCGGCGGCCAGCGGGGCCAGAAGCTTGTCGCGGTTCTTGATGAGATGCAGCGCCGCGCGCCGGGCCGAACGCGGGCCGAGGCCTGGCAGCTTGGCAAGCAGCTGGATCAGGCGCTCGATCTCGGGTCCGGTGGTTCGCTTCGCCATCAGAAGGGCAGTTTCAGCCCCGGCGGCAGGGGCAGCCCGCCCGTCAGATCCTTCATCTGCTCGGCCATCATCGCCTCCGACTTGGCCTTTGCATCGCTGTGGGCGGCAATGATGAGGTCCTCGAGAATGTCCTTCTCGTCCGCCTTCATCAGCAAGGGATCGATCTCAAGCCGGGTCATGGCGCCCTTGCCGGTCATGGTCACCTTGACCATGCCGCCGCCCGACTGTCCGGTCACCGTGGACTGTTCCAGCTTGGCCTGCATCTCGGCCATGCGGCTCTGCATGGCCTGGACCTGTTTCATCATCTCACCGATGTTCTTCATCCGTCTCACCCGTTGTCTGGTTGTCGATTGATGCCGGGAGGTCCGGCTCGCGCACGTCGATGATCTCGGCGCCCGGGAACCGCTTGAGCACGGCCTGCACGTCCGGGTGTTCGCGCGCGTTGCGGAACAGGCTATCCCGGTTCTCCTGGCGCTGCTGCAGCACCGGTTTCTCGCCGCCGTCCTTGGCGACCATCACCATCCAGCGCTGGCCGGTCTGGGCCTCGAGATTGCGCGCGATCTCGCCGGGAAGCCCCGGATGGGCGCCCGGTTCAAGCGCCAGTTCGAACTGGCCGGGGCTGACGCGGATCGGCCGGACAAAGCGCTCGATGTCGGCCTT
>JAPLOT010000382.1 GCA_026400595.1 Alphaproteobacteria bacterium
ATCGGCGGCGATCGAACTGGCGGGACAGGGCCTCGACGTGCGCGTCCTGGAGGCGGGCCATGTCGGCTGGGGCGCTTCCGGACGCAACGGCGGCTTCGCCTGCATCGGCTCCCACAAGCTGTCCTACACGGAGATGATCAAGACCTATGGGCTGGCGGCGACGCAGCACTTCCACGCCGCCATGGCGGAGTCGGTCGATCTGGTGCGCGACAATTGCCGCCGCTTCGGCATCGACGCCTGGATCCATGGCGCGGGCGAGGTGACGCTGGCGCATCTGCCGAACCGCGTGGCGGAGCTGCGCGACGACCAAGCCTTCCTCAAGCAGACCTTCGGCGAGGAAACCGAGCTTCTCTCCGAGTCCGATCTCAGGGCGCAGGGCCTGTGGGGACCGACCTTCCATGGCGGGCTGAAGGGCAGGATCGGCTTCGGTGTCCATCCGTTGAATTATGTGCGCGGCCTTGCCCGCGCCGCGACTGCGGCGGGCGCGAAGATCCACGCCTCGTCACGGCTCACCCGCTGGGAAGAGACGGCGGCGGGCCATGTGCTGACCACCCCCGGCGGCAGGCTGACGGCGCGGCGCGTGGTGGTGGCGACCAACGGCTACACGCCGGAAGACGTCTCGCCGCGACATGCCGGACGCATCATGCCGGCGCTCTCCAGCGTGCTGGTGACGCGGCCGCTCTCGGTGGACGAACGCAGCGCGCAGGGCTGGACCTCGGATCTCATGGCCTATGACTCGCGCAACCTGCTGCATTACTTCCGGCTGCTGCCCAATGGCCGCTTCCTCTTCGGCGGGCGCGGCGGAACGGATGCCTCCGATGCCGGCGGCGAGGCCTATCGCGCGGTGCTCACGCGGGCTTTCCATGACCTCTTCCCGGCCTGGCGCGGCGTCGACATCACGCATTACTGGCGCGGCTTCGTCTGCCTCGCCTTCGACCGCGTGCCCTATGTCGGCGCGCTGGACGCGGCGAAGACCGTGTGGACGGCGCTGGCCTATCACGGCAATGGCGTGGCCATGGGAAGCTGGAGTGGTCGCGCGGTGGCGCGGCTGATGACCAACAAGGCGGCGCCTTCAGCGCTTCCCGCCGTGCTGACGCGAAGGCTGGCGCGCTTTCCGCTCCCCGCCTTCCGCCCGCTCTATCTCAAGGGGGCCTATGTCTGGTTCGGCTGGAAGGACTCACGGTAGGAACCCGCGGATCAGCGCCAGCGTCTTCTCGGGCGCTTCCACCATGGGCGTGTGGCCGACGCCTTCGATCACCTCGACCCTCGCACCCGGCACCTGCGCGAAGAGCTTCGCCGTCGCCACCGGCACGATGGCATCCTCGGCGCCCGCGATGGCCAGAAGCGGCGGCACCGGATCGAGCACCGCGAGCCGTTCGTAGGTGGGCGTCGCGCTGCGATAGGCGACGCTGGCATCATGCGCGGCGCGAAAGGCGGTGTAGGTGAGCTGGCGCAGGTCGTCGACGAAGCGTTGCGGCACCGGAAAGCCCGGCGCGAAGCCCTGGGCGAGGCCATCGCGGATCGCCCTGTCCGACTGAAACTGCGACAGCAGTTCGCCGATACCCCGCGTCAGATAGAGTTCGGTGAGAATCGTGAAATCCGTATCGGCCTCGGCCGGGCTGTCAATCAGGATCAGGCGCGCGATGCGGGCCGGATTGGCCTCGGCAAGCGCGGTCGCGACCTCGCCGCCCATGGAATGGCCGATGACGGTGACGCGGTCGAGTTTCAGGCTGTCGAGCACGGATGCCACCACCTGCGCCTGGTCCTCGATCGTGTAGCCCGCGGCGGGTGCCGCGCTGCCGCCGTGGCCGATGAGATCGAGGCGGACGACGGTGTGATCCTTCGCGAGATCGGGCGCGATCTGGTCCCACCAGCCGAGCGAGGCGGCAAAGCCGTGGATCAGGACGAGGGGCGGGCCTTCGCCCTCGACGCGGACATTGGCCTCGATGCGCGGGGTTGCAACGAGGCGGCCACCGTCGCGCGGGGCGGCGGTGCAGGTGACCCCGTCGACCCAGACCATGTTGGCCAGGACGAGCGCGGGGATGAAGAGGAGAAGGACCACGAGAGCGCCTCTCGTGGTCCCCCTGTTCCTGCGGCGTCTGCGCATGGGCAAACGCGGATCAGCGACGGCCCTTCTTCTTCGCCGCCTTCTTGGCGGGTTTCTTTGCCGCTTTCTTGGCAGGGGCGGCCTTCTTGGCCGGGGCCGCCTTCTTCACGATGGCCGCTTCCACCATGATCTCCACGTCGAGACCGGGGGCCGCGAGCCTGGATTCGACCGTGGCGCGGGCGGGCGTCTGGCCGGGGACGACCCAGGCATCCCAGGCCTCGTTCATCTCGGCCCAGGTCTTGATGTCGGTGAGCCAGATGTTGGCCTTGACGATGTTGGTCTTGTTGGTGCCCGCCGCCTTCAGCGTGGCGTCGATCTGCTGCAAGATGTCGGCGGTCTGTTCCTTGACCGACCTGCCGGCCGCCGCTTCCGCGACGAAGCCCGCGAGATAGGCCATGCCGTTGTGGATGACGGCCGAGCTCATGCGCTTGCCGGCTTCGAGTCTCTTGAGTGCCATTGTGTGCCTCCGCTTGTTTGGCACTCGCTCTCTAGCGATGTTTCATCACCGCTTCAATCACCGCCAGCAAAACGCGCGGCAAAGTCTCGAAGGCATAGGGCGCATGCAGGCGCTCGAGCCAGTGATGATAGTCGCGGCCCCAGGGTCCGATGTTGATGCAGGGGTATCCGGCCGGCGCCGGCATGGCGAAGCTGGTGCCCCAGACTGGCGTGTTGGCCGCGGCCGCCGCGAGATCGCCCGCCGATTCGCCGAAGAAGCTCATGTCGGAGATGCCGGGAAAGTACTGCACCGTGCCGAGGCCATGCGGAGTCACCGCTTCCGTGATGATATCGGTCAGCGCCGCATCCGAGAGCGCCACGGCCGGATAGGGGATGGAGCCGAAGCCGATGACCACGGCGGGGCCGGAAAGGCCACTCAGCGCCCACAGGGCCTCCGTCATGCGCTTGCTGCGCTCCGGCAGGTCGAGCGCCGTCAGTGCCGCGATCTCCGTGGCAAGGCGTGCCGTTTCGCTGCCCCGCACACGAGCGAGGAGTTCGGCGCAGGTCATGACCGGAATGTCGCGGCCGACTTTGCGCGCGGCCCGCGCCTTGGCGCGGCGCGCCAGCATCAGCGAGATGTCGAGCACCTCTTCGGCGCCGCGCCGGTGCTGCAGCGTGTTCCAGTAGCACCAGGCCTGGCCCGGCGTGGTGACGTTGTAGCCGCTCTTCAGGTCCTTGGCGGCAAGCGCCGTGGGCGGTGCCGCGATCTCGCGGCCGCTGGTCTCGGCCAGTTCGGGGGCGAGCTCGAATTCAGTCAGCAGCTCGGCCGCGAGATAGGCCGCATTGGCGCCGTCCTGCGGGTAGCAGGCATGGGTCTCGCGCCCGATCACGAAGGCGGTGAGCAGCAGCTTGCCGATGGAACCCAGCGCTGCCACCCGGCCGGTGCCGCCGTCGCCCTGGTCGGAGATGGCATCGAGATTGATCACCAGCGCGATGTCGAGCTCCTGTGCGCGCGCAAACTCCGCAAGCTGTGGTACGGCGGCGCGGGCGCCGGCGGAGCGGTCCTCCTCGTCGGCGACGGCGAGGAAGAGCAGGTTGCCCTCGCCGTGCCAGGCTTCCATCGCGGCCAGCCCTGCGGCAAGGCCCGCCTTCATGTCGAGCAGGCCGCGTCCCGGAAGAAAGTCGCCGCTGGCGAAGTCGGCCAGCGCGGCGGGATGATCGCCGCTGCGGGCAAGCCGCGCCATTGTCGCGGGCAGGAGCGCCTGCACGTCGAAGGCGAGCGGCTTCAGCGCGCCGTAGTCGTCCACCGGCACGACATCGAAATGACCGGTCAGCACGATGGTGCGGCGGCCGCGGCGGCGCTTCAGCGCGAAGACGTTGGCGCGCCCGGCGGGATCGCCGGGAATTGCTTCGGCGCGGAGGAGGTCGAAATGCGACAGGTCATTCGCGAGGCGTTGCGCAAAGGCGGCCTCGTCGGCGCTGCCGGTGACCGACGGCCAGGCGGTGAGCCGCAGGGCCAGCTCGCGCGCCCGCGCCGCGATGTCATTGCGGGTCATGCGGAGCTGTCAGGCGAGGCCGCGGTCATAGGCGAGAACGGCGTTGAGCAGGACCTGCGCGCCGGCGCCGCATTCCTCCAGCGTGGTCGATTCCGCCTCGTTGTGCGAGATGCCGCCGAGGCAGGGCACGAAGATCATGGTGGTGGGCACCACGCGGGCGATATAGGCCGCGTCATGGCCGGCGCCGCTCGCCATCTCGCGCGTCGCATGGCCCGCGATCCTTGCGCCCTCGCGCACGCAGTCGATCAGCGGGTCGGCAAACTTCACCGCCGGCGAATTCCAGATGCGCTTCTCTTCCAGCTCGAGTCCGAGCGCGGCGGCGATCTTCGGCAGCGCGGCCTTGTATTCGGCCTCCATCCTGTCCAGCATCTTCTCGTCCGGATGGCGGAGGTCGACGGTGAAGAAGACCTCGCCCGGCACGACGTTGCGGCTGTTGGGCCGGTTCTCGATGAGGCCGACGGAGGCGACACCGGGGAGATGCGCCATGCCCACCTGGTGAATCGCCTCGATCATGCGCGCGGCACCCAGCAGCGCATTCTTGCGCAGGCCCATGGGCGTGGCCCCGGTGTGGGACTCCTGGCCGCGCAAAGTCACCTCGTACCAGCGCATGCCCTGCACGCCGGTGACCACGCCGATCATCTTGTCCTCGGCCTCGAGGATCGGCCCCTGCTCGATGTGAAGTTCGAACATGGCCTGGAACTTCACGTCGCCGGCCTTGACCGTGCCCTTGTAGCCGATGCGCGCCAGCTCGTCGCCGAGCTTGATGCCGTTGCGGTCCTCGCGGCCATAGGCGAAGTCGGTGGTGAAGACGCCGGCATAGACGCCCGAGCACAGCATGGCCGGCGCGAAGCGCGAGCCTTCCTCGTTGGTCCAGTTCACGATCATGACCGGGGCATTGGTCTCGTAGCCCATGTCCACCAGCGTGCGCATGGCCTCGAGTGCGCCGAGCACGCCCAGCACGCCGTCGAACTTGCCGCCGGTGGGCTGGGTGTCGAGATGCGAGCCCATGGCGATGGGCAGGAGATCCTTGCGCTTGCCCGGCCGGGTGGCGAACATGTTGCCCACCTCGTCGACCACGACCGTGCAGCCCAGCTTCTCGCATTCGGCCTTGAACCAGTCGCGCACCTTCTTGTCCTCGTCCGACACGGTGAGGCGCTTGATGCCGCCCTTGGGGGTGCCGCCGTACTGCGCGGTCTCCATCAGCGCGTCCCACAGGCGCTGCGGATTGATGGTGAGATTGGTCTTCGCTGTCATGACGGACTCCGGCGGCTTACATGCGCGGCTTGCGGTTGGCGAGATGCGGCGCGTGCAGCGCCAGGTCGGCCGGCCCCAGCCGGTCGGCCGCCGTGTTGCACTGGTGCCAATAGGGATAGGGCAAGGGCCTGAGGCTCACATCGTCGAGCCGCTTGCGCTCCTCAGGCGTCAGCTCCAGCCTGGCGGCGGCAAGATTGTCCTTGAGCTGCGCCTCGGTGCGGGCGCCCACGATGATGGAGGCAACGCCGGGACGCCCGGCGAGCCAGGCCAGCGCCACCTGCGCGGCCGAGACGCCGCGCGCCTCGCCCACCGCGACCAGCGCATCGATGATGCGGTAGAGCCGGTCCTCGTCGGCGATGGGAGGCTCGCCCCAGCCCGCGGTATGGCGCGACAGTTGCGGTGGCGGCGCATTGCGGCGGAACTTGCCGGAAAGAAGCCCGCCGGCGATCGGGCTCCAGACCTGGATGCCCACGCCCTGGTCGATGGCGATGGGCATCAGTTCGTGCTCGGCCTCGCGGGCCTCGATCGTGTAGTGGATCTGCTGGCAACAGAAGCGCTGCCAGTTGTGGCGGTCGGCGGCCATCAGGGCCTTCATGATGTGCCAGCCCGAGAAGTTGGAGCAGCCGATGTAGCGGACCTTGCCCTGCTTCACCAGCGTGTCGAGCGCCTCCATCATCTCCTCGACCGGCGTCTGCCCGTCCCATTCGTGGAGGAAATAGAGATCGATGCGGTCGCGCTGCAGGCGCCTGAGGCTCGCCTCGCATTGCTCGATGATGTGGAAGCGGGACAGCCCGCCCTCGTTCGGCCCCTGGCCCATGGAGAAGCGCACCTTGGTGCCGACGAGGATCTGCTGCGACTTGTCCTTCAGCGCAGCGCCGACGATCTCCTCCGAGCGGCCGACGGAATAGATGTTGGAGGTGTCGATCATGTTGACGCCGTGGTCCACCGCCACGTCGATGATGCGCCTGGCTTCGTCGAGCGCCGTCTTGCCCGCCATGGCGCAGAAGCCTTCGCCGCCGAAGGTCATGGTGCCCAGCGTATGCAGCGACACGCGCAGGCCCGAACGGCCGAGTTGCCGGTATTCCATGACTGTCTCCCTGAATTGATCGGCTTTCCCTATGCCATATCCTGCGGACGCAGGGAAATGCAGGTGTGACATGTCTGCCTGCGTCCTGCAGGAGCGCAGCAACTGTCGATGTCATGGCTTCGGGCGCCTATCTGACCTCGGGCGGCTTGGGCTGCCCCGCGATCCGGGGAATGTCCTGGGCAATGCAGGCCCAGCTCGGCGCGGAGCTGGTCCATATCGTCATCTCCGGTGCCATGAGCTCGGGGTCGTCGAACGCGCCGGCGCGGATGAAGATGAGATGCGGCCTTGCGTCCGTCTTGCTGAACAGCGGTGTTCCGCAGGCCGGGCAAAAGCCGCGTTCCA